>CAJUBL010000005.1 GCA_910584665.1 uncultured Muribaculaceae bacterium
CGCTCGGCAAATTCAAAATAAATTTTGATTTGCTCTCGACTTATCCGTATCTTTGACTCCGTCTCAGATACTCACGCCCGGCAAATTCAAAATAAATTTTGATTTGCTCTCGACTTATCCGTATCTTTGCAGTCACAAAGGGAGCCCCGACGGCTCGTCGCTGACACCACACGAGGGTGTTTGAGGAAAGTCCGGGCAACACAGAGCACCATATTTCCTAACGGGAAGCTATCGGGCGACGGTAGAGACAACGTGACAGAAAACAACCGCCTGCCACGCGCGGGCAAGGGTGAAAAGGCGGGGTAAGAGCCCACCGGACGCCATAGTGATATGACGTGCCGCACGTCTTATGGGTTGCAAGGTCAAGTATACCGGCATTCAAGGGCTGCTCGTCCATTGCCGGGGGGTAGACTGCTATAGTGACCGTGGCAACACGGCACACAGATAAATGACGGGCCGACATGATAACTCATCCGATCCTTATAGACGGGATGACAGTACCAGGTCGACATAACCCGGCTTACAGTCGGGGCCACCCCTTTTTATTTCATCAGAGCATGTTCTAATCTGACAAATTTATATCAAGGCTTGCAACGGTACTGACAATCAATCTAATTCATATATTGCGGTGTTGATGTACTTTTGGAGAAGTCTGCGGTTGACGCAGACAAAGAGATTAGGAATTATTAGCCCGTTAATGATTTTTAAACGCTTAGATTTGCATCTTTTTACCCCATAAAACGTGTTTGTGAAATCGTTGGTATGGCATATTTTCCTCCTTTAATTAGTCTCGTTTTTTCTTTTTCAGGAGTGCGTCAAGTCCTCTACGGCACAACATTGCGTTGAAAATTTTGCATAACTCGTCTGCCATTACGAAAATTTCTATACTTTTGTCATCGGTGAGCATAGCGATAAGAGTATTTGTTTGAAATTGAGCACTTAAATTTAATAACCCTATCGATAATCACCTATTTTTCAACCATTTGACTTCATTCAAACTCACATTAAACAGCAACATTATGAAATCAGATGATATAAGACCATTGATAGAGCAACTCTCAAAGGCAACTTCGAGAGAGGCTCAGATAATCATAAAAGCATTTTTATCCGGAACTTATAAAGATGACTATGATAAAGTGATGGATATAATGAATCGAAACTGCATTGTTTCAAAAGTGTCAAGTGATACTATAGAGAATGCTGTTGAATGCACTAAATTATTCAACGAAGCCTTGTCTTTGTCACAAAATCTAAGCGAGGAACAGCAACAGGAGGCAGAAAAACGTAAGGTAGCTATTTCGCAAGAATTTAGGAATCGGTGTTATAATTACATGGAGAATCACGGCATTAAAATAGAATAAACTTATTGATAATAGATTTCCTGATTATGGATAACAAAACTCTTGAATTTGTAACATACTGTATCAGTAAACTTGCACAGGTGCTGAAAATGAGCCAGCGCGAAGTATATCGGCGGTTAAAGCAGTCAGGCATATTATACGATTATATTGTACCTTCGTATGATGTGTTGCATACTTTTAGTTCACGCTATCTTGTAGAAGACCTCACCGACTATATGAGGGAGAAAGGAGTGCTGCCGCAATGAAACTATATCATTCATCCAATATGTCAGTTGTTAAGCCTGATATTATACATTCCCGGGACTATCTTGATTTCGGCAAAGGTTTTTATCTGACCTCGATTCACGAGCAGGCAGTCAGATATGCGCAACGATTTATCCGCCGTCAACGAGAGGCATGGCTGAACTCTTACGAATTTGAATTTAACTCCCCGGAATGGAAAATTTTGGAATTCGACAGCTATGATAAGGATTGGCTCAATTTTGTGGCCAACTGCCGTGCAGGTAATGATGTTTCTGATTTTGACCTCGTCATTGGTGGTATAGCCAACGACAAGGTTATTCAAACTCTTGACAGATATTCTGAAGGAGAACTTTCGGAGGATGAAACATTAGGGTTGCTCAAATATGAACGACCCAATATCCAGTATTGTATCCGCTCGCAGAAGATGCTTGACGATTGTTTGAAACACATAGAAAGCAGACAGTTATGACCGAAGAAAGTAAATTGGCTTTTCAAGCCAGCAAAAGCGCCAACATCATAAAGAGCCTGTGCAACCTTTACGGATTGTCGTTACAAGAAGCCGCTGATATATACTATCAGTCAGATACATCGGAACTGATAGAAGAGGGTATTGCTGATTTGCATTGTCGAAGCGACAAGTACCTTGCCACCGTTATATGGGAGGAGCATCAAGAATTTCAGAAATAATAAGCACAGTTAGCTTATCTGAATTGTCAGTACTTTTATATCAAAAAGATCTGTAAACTTCATATACTCTGCATCAGCGGGTCCAGCCTCCCCCGAGAGCCCGATACAGATCGACCAGAGCGAGATACTCGTCCCGGACGGCATTGCTCAACGCTATCTGGGCATCAAAATAGCTGCGCGATGCATCAAGAACGTCTATGTAGCTTATCGATCCCGCGAGATACTGACGGTTAGCCAGATCGACATATTTCAGAGCCGCATCACGCAACTCTCGGCGCCGATCAGCTGTGAACTGCAGTTCACGGTATGACTGAGCGGCATTATCAACCTCTGTAAACGCCTGCATTACAGTCTTCTCATACGTAAATCTGGCCTGCTCGTAAGCGGCGATCGAAGCCTTATAACGTCGCTTGTTGCGACCGAAATCAAGAACTGTCCCGGTGATGCTCCCTATAATATAGGAGAACGGAGAACTGAAAAGATGAGACACATCGTCATTCTCCCATCCTCCGGTGATACCGATCGTCAGTTTGGGAAACTGATTGCTGTAGGCAACTCCGACGCCGGCCATGGCGGCACGCAGACGCTGCTCCGACGCTCTGAGATCAGGACGGCGCTCGAGTAGTGACGAAGGGACTCCCAACGGCAACCGCGAAGGCAGATTCTCGTCAAGTATATACCGGGACGTGTTCCACCGTTCCTCGGGAAATCGTCCCATAAGCAATGTCAGGGCATTCTTCGCCAACGTTATGCGACGGTTGAGGCTCGGCACAAGAGCGGCCGTCGTAGCCAGTTCCACCTTAGCCTGCTGATACACAATCTCACTTGTCATACCACCCTGGAACCTGAGATAGGCCTTCTCAAGATTTTCCTCACGTGTAACCAGAGTACGCTTCACTATATTCAGTTCATTCTGCAGTGCCACAAGATTAAAATACGCGGTAGCCGTCTGAGCAATGACCGTTATCTCCATAGCGCGCCGGTCCTCCACCGAAGCCATATATTGAGCGGCACTGCGACGACGGGCTTTGCTCAGTCCGCCCCACAGGTCAACCTCCCAGTTGAGACGCACTTTGAAGTCATACTCCGGATCACTCGAAGACTTCTTGCCATAGTAATCGTTTGTCTCGTTATCGGCACTCACGATACCGCTCACGGTGGGAAGGTAACACAACTTGTCGACCCCATACATCTGTCCGAGTTCCTCGACACGCGCGGCGGCTATAAGCAGATCCCTGTTATGTGTCAGAGCCTCGTTGATCATAAGACAAAGCGTCGAGTCGCTGTAAAAATTCCACCACGCCACATCGGCGATATTCATCGAATCGGCCGAAGCGTGCTCATGATACACATCAGGCATGTTCAGTTCCGGACGAGTAAGTTTACGCGTACCGGAACATGCCGAAACCATTGCGGCCACCACAAAAACAAGACTATATATGATATTGCGCTTCATGACTCTACTCTTTTTTCACGTCTTTTTAATCTATCCTTGATGCGGTTCACAAACACGAAGAAATACGGAACGAATACTATACCTGCGGTGACAGCGACCACCATACCGAAGAATACTCCCGTGCCGATATCACGTCTTGCCGCCGAACCCGGGCCACTTGCAAACAGCAGCGGCAACAGACCCAGCATGAAAGCCAGCGAAGTCATCACTATAGGCCGGAAACGCAGTCGCGCTGCCTGTTTGGCGGCAACCACAGGCGGCAACCCGGCATCGGTACCCTCCTTGGCAAACTCGACTATAAGAATGGCATTCTTGGCAACAAGTCCCACAAGCATCACCAGTCCTATCTGGAAATATACATTGTTCTCAAGGCCACACAACCATATCCCGATATAAGCCCCGACTACTGCTACCGGCAACGACAGGATGACGGCTATCGGAACCGACCAGCTCTCATAGAGCGCCGCAAGGACAAGGAACACGAATACCAGAGCCAGACCGAGAACCATCATCGTATTACCCGACTCGTGACGCTGCTGATAGGAAAGACCGCTCCACTCCACCCCGACATCAATATCTGTTATATTCTCGTTTACGAGCCGCTCCAGAGCATCCATGGCCTCACCGGTACTATACCCATTGGCCGCCTCGCCGGATATTGTCGCGGCATTGAACATATTGAATCGGGTTATCGTGCCAGGCCCCGTAGTATAATGGCTGGTACCGAGCGATGTGATCGGTATCATGGTGCCACCGTCACCTCTTACAAAGAACAGCCCCAGATTATCCCGGCCAGAACGGTACGGAGCCTCCGCCTGTATATAAACACGGTATATACGGTTGAACATATTGAAATCATTGACATATATCGAGCCGGTAAAGGCTTTCATCGTCGAGAAAATATCACTCATGGGAACACCCTGCAGCTGAGCCTTGTCCCGGTCCACATCAAAGTAAAGCTGAGGTATGTCTTTCTGTAGCGTCGAAGTAAGCCCGGCAAACTGAGGCATCACGGCAGCACGCTCCATGATCGTGTCGACAGCAGCCTGCAGCTGGGCGTATGTCGTCTCACCACGGGCCTCTACAACCATTTCGAATCCGCCTGATGTTCCAAGTCCAGGAATGATAGGGGGCGACGACAGGTGAACACTGCTCTCAGGATAACCCGACAGATGCCTGCGTATACGCTCCCGTATCTCGTTGATATCATGGCTCTCCCTCTCATCCCACGGCTTCAGTATCACAGTCAGCGTGCTGTGAGCCTGGTTAGTGCCCACGGTAGGCGACGAACCGGTAACATTAAGGACATGCTCCACATCCGGATCTTCCATCAGATAGGCTATAGCTCGGTCTGTCACCTGACGCGTACGCTCAATAGTGGCACCCTCAGGCAACTCGAGCTCGACGGTAAAGTATCCCTGATCCTCGGGAGTCATAAAACTGGAAGCCGACACACGATTAAGGAACCATATGAATATCAGCGACATTCCGAAAACGACAAGCATTCTGCGCGGATGGCGCTCGGCCGAATCGATACCACGGCTGTAGGAGCGGTTGCCTTTTCCGAGCCACATGTTGATATAACGGAAAATCTTTTTCTTACGCTTATGGCTTTCAGGCCTCAGCAGTTTGCTGCACATCACAGGCGATAATGTCAGAGCGACAATTGTTGATATTATCACCGATACAGCGATGGTAATCGTGAACTGACGGTAAAGCTGACCCGTGATACCGGGAAGAAAGCTCACCGGAATAAACACGGCACAGAGCACCAGTGACATGGCTATCAGTGCCGATCCCAGGTTGGACATGGCCTTTTTGGTGGCCTCCACCGGAGGCAGATGCTCCTTGTTCATTATGCGGTCAACATTCTCTACAACCACAATGGCATCATCGACCACGATACCGATCGCAAGAATCAGACCGAGCAGGGTCAGCATATTGAGCGAGAAACCGAATGCCAGCATTATGCCGAATGTCCCGACAAGCGATATCGGCACAGCAACTATCGGTATGATGGTGGCACGCCAGTTCTGCAACGACAGGAACACGACTATTATAACCAGCACCAGAGCCTCTATGAACGTACGGTACACATGGTGTATCGACTCAGAGATATAGGTGGTCATATCAAACGGTATACTGTAGGATATCCCCTCCGGAAACCCCTTGCTTATCTCCTTCATAGTGTCCTTGACACGTGTGGCCACATCCATGGCATTCGCACCGGGAAGCATGGTGATATTAAGCACGGCGGCATTACCTCCGTTAATACCGCTCTCCGTAGAATAGGACGACGCCTCGAGCGAAACTCTGGCGACATCCTTCATACGTATCATCGACCCGTTTGGATTGGCCCGTATGACGATATCCTCAAACTCACCCACACTTGACAGGCGTCCGCGCGCCACAATCGGCACCGTAAGGTCAACACCATCCATGGGAGACTGGCCCAGCACGCCTGCCGCACTCTCACGGTTCTGATCCTTAAGGGCATTCTGAAGATCTTTGACCGTCAGACCCATATCGGCGAGTTTGTCAGGCTGCACCCATAGCTGCATGGCATAGTAGCGGCCTCCTACATTACTGATACTGCTCACTCCGGGTACACGCCTGAGCAAGTCTATCACATTGAGTGTGGCAAAATTGCTGAGATATATCTCGTCAAACTTCGGATCACCGGACAGCAGTGTGATTGTCATAAGCTTGTTGGCAGTTTCCTTCTCGACAGTGATGCCGTTCTGGACAACCTCAGCCGGAAGACGGCTCTCGGCTTTCTTGACACGGTTCTGTACATCGACAGCCGCAAGCTCGGGGTCGGTATCGATATCAAACGTAATGCGGGCGGTAAAGCCTCCCGAATTCGAACTCGACGAGTTCATGTATATCATGCCGGGAGTACCGTTCAGCTCCTGCTCGATAGGCGTCGCGACAGCCTGTGTCACAGTCTGGGCATCAGCACCCGGATAGGATGCGGCTACCTTGACAACAGGAGGCACTATCTGAGGATACTGGTCGACGGGCAGCATGATAAGGCCTATCGCACCGACCAGCAGTATCACAATCGACACAACAATCGAAAATACCGGATGGTCTATGAAGAAATTACTTTTCATCGCTGCTGATGTTTACCTTGTTATTACCGCTTACAGGAGCCACCTTCATTCCGTTCTTGACCTTATGGCAGCCCTCTGTAATTATACTCTCGCCGGCCTCGAGACCCCGCTCTACAACAATAGTGTTATCCAGTTCCGGACCAGTCTCCACAAAACGTCGCTCCACTATGCTGTCGGGCCTGACAACATATACATAGGCGCCTCCCTTCTCAACTTCAATCGCCTTGGATGGTACAGCAATAGCATCCTCCCGCACGTCAAGAAGAAGTTTTACGCGGGTAAACTCTCCGGGAAGCAGGGCGTGGTCAGGATTCTTCATCTCGGCACGGACCGAGAATGTACCGGTTTTGGGATCAACCTTCGGATCGGCGAAATCCACAAGACCACGATACGGATAGACCGAACCGTCTGCCATGGTAATGGTGACATATGGATCCCACGTCCGCGACTCGTCACGCTGACCGAGATTGACGTTACGCGAACGGCTCTTCAGATACTCAAGCGACGTCATTGAAAAATCGACACGGACGGTATCACTGTTGACGACAGTTGCCAGAAGCGACTTTCCGCCGGGCCCCACAAGCGTACCTATGTCGGCACTGCGCTCCGATATATATCCGGAAATAGGTGATGTCACAGTTGTATAACTCAGTGTCTGCCGGGCAAGAGCAAGCTCGGCTTCACCAACCACAACATCGGCCTTAGCAGTCTCATATGCGGCAACCGCATTGTCAAGATCGAGACGGGACGCGGCATTCTGCTCATACAGAGGCCTTATACGCTCCAGATCCCGCTTGGCCTT
The DNA here is from genome assembly GCA_910584665.1 of uncultured Muribaculaceae bacterium. Lineage (GTDB taxonomy): Bacteria > Bacteroidota > Bacteroidia > Bacteroidales > Muribaculaceae > JAAVFS01. The sequence goes on from CAJUBL010000005.1 coordinate 7,666, forward strand.
CTCCTCGGCCGCTTTCGCTTTATTGAGATTCGCCTTCGCCTTCATCATATTGGCCCGATATATGGTAGGATCAATGATAAACAGCGGCTGACCTTTCCTGATATATGTACCCTCTTCAAACATCATCGACTCGAGATACCCCTCCACACGGGCACGTACCTCGACAAGCTGCTGTGCTCGTATACGCCCGACATACTCACCATATATATTCACATCCTCCGTAATGACATTCTCCGTCTCGACCACAGGAAGCTGCGGAGGCTCCGGCTTATGTCTGAAAACCGTAAGCAACAGCACGAATATTGCGGTTATGAGCACGACAACAGTTGCCGTCATCCATTTATGGACGGCAAAAAATGATACGATCCTTTTAACCAACGTAGATTTCATTGTTACAATCAATTGTGTGAGAGTATGACATGATACTGCTTACGTACCGTTCAGACATGTCCGGAACATACTCCAGATAAGTGACGAATTTATTATAAAACAATCCTGAAAACTTTTTGTTCAGGATGTATAACAAAAATGTGCGGTGGAATTTTTTTGACCCGTTTGATTTTTGTATTTTTGTTCGTTGAATAGGTATAGACTGTCGCCAATACAGCCATACCATCGTTTAAATCGTTTAAAACTATAAAAATCAGCATAATGAAATTCAACGTCTCAAGCAAAGCTCTCTACTCGGCCACATCGGCTGTAAGCAAAGTCATCAACTCCAAGAATGCGATGACAATCCTGAACAACTTCCTGTTCACACTCACCGATCAGACTCTCACCGTTACGGCATCCGACCTTGAGAACACTCTTACAGCCAGCATTGAAGTCAACAACACCGACAACGACGGCTCTTTCTGCGTTGACGCACGACGGGTCGTTGACCTGCTCAAAGAATTGCCCGATATGGGCATCACATTCGAGATCGACGACGAGACTCTCGCCATCGAGATCCAGTACCCCGGCGGCACGTTCAACTTCGTCGGTCTTAACGGAAACGAATATCCACGCAACCGCGAGGACAATCCCGAGGGACTGCATGCCGAGTTTGACATACCGGCCGAAATGATTCTTAAAGGCATCGACAACTCGATATTTGCCGTCGGCACCGACGATCTGCGCCCGCAGATGATGGGTATCCTCTGGGATATCAAGGAAGACGGCATCACATTCGTAGCCACCGATACACGCAAACTTGTAAGATACCACAACACGATGGCGGCTCCCGGAAAGGAATGCTCGTTCATAATGCCGGTAAAACCAGCCACAATTCTCAAGAACATCATAGCCAAAGAAGAAACGGTACACGCCGTCATAGAACCCAAGAGCGCCACCATCACTGCCGGACAGTTCACTTTCAACTGCCGGTTCATCAAAGGGAACTTCCCCGACTATAACCGTGTCATACCGACCACAAGCCCGTACGTGCTGACCATCGACCGCATATCTCTCCTTAACGCAGTAAAACGCGTAGGCGTATTCGTTGATCCGAGTCATGGTCTTATCAAATTCAAGATCACTCCCGAAGAGATCATAATGAAAGCACAGGACAACAACTTCTGCACATCGGCACGGGAGACACTTCCATGCGACTTCACCGGCGACATGATGGTGATAGGATTCAGCGCGCCATACCTCATAGAAATCATCAATACGCTGTCTACGTCCAACATCGTCATCAAACTCATCGACCCGAGCCGTCCGGGTGTATTCGTCCCGGACGAGAACCCCGCCGACAGCGACCTCCTCATGTTGCTCATGCCCATGACCGTACAGGAATTTTAATGAATTGAACACAGATGGAACTTAACCTTAAGAAACCGATCATATTCTTTGACCTCGAGACTACAGGCACAAACATCACCCGTGACCGCATTGTGGAGATATCGGTCATAAAGATAATGCCCAACGGCGAGGAGCGTGAATTCACACAGCGCATAAACCCGGAGATTCCAATCCCGGCCGAAGCAACAGCCATACACCATATCACCGACGAGGATGTGGCCGACAAGCCTACATTCAGACAGCTGGCCGGAAACATTGCCAGAGGATTCACCGGATGCGACATAGCAGGATACAACAGCAACCGTTTCGATGTGCCTATGCTTGCCGAGGAATTCGCACGGGCCGGTATCGAATTCGATTTCTCTAGAGCAAGATTCATTGACGTACAGACCATATTCCACAAAAAAGAACAGCGCACGCTCGTAGCCGCCTATCGCTTCTACTGTGACAAAGAACTCGATGGCGCACACTCAGCCAGCGCAGACACCCGCGCCACCTATGAGGTACTCAAGGCTCAGCTTGACCGATACGACGACCTTCCCAACGATATCGAGGAGCTGTCAAAGTATTCGGCCCCCAACCGCAATGTCGACCTTATGGGACGTATTATACTAAATGACAAAGATATACCGGTCATAAACTTCGGCAAGTACAAGGGACAGCCTGTGGTAGACGTCCTAAGGCGCGACCCCGGCTACTACAGCTGGATAGAACAGGGAGACTTCTCGGGCGACACCAAGCGTACTTTCCGTCGTTTCTACATGCAATCCAAGGGATGATGAGAGGAAAACACATAATACTGGGTATCACCGGCGGCATTGCCGCATACAAGTCCGCCACGCTGGCACGCCTGCTTATAAAAGCAGGCGCCGAAGTACAGGTCGTGATGACACCCAATGCCAGAGAATTCATAACACCCGTGACAATGTCGGCTCTGACCGGCAAACCGGTCGTGAGCGAATTTTTTTCAGCCAACACAGGCGAGTGGCACAGCCACGTGAATCTCGGATTATGGGCCGACGCCATGGTAATAGCCCCAGCCACCGCATCTTCAATAGCAAAGATGGCACATGGCGTAGCCGACAACATGCTGATAACCACATATCTGTCAGCAAAAGCCCCGGTATTCGTAGCTCCGGCCATGGATCTCGACATGATGTCCCACCCGTCAACAGCAGCCAACATCGATCTGTTACGGTCTTATGGCAACCATATCATCGAACCGGCCGAGGGTGAGCTTGCAAGTCATCTTGTCGGTAAAGGCCGTATGGAAGAGCCCGAACGCATCTTCGACGTACTCGACCGCTTCTTCAGCGATACAGACGAACTGGCCGGTAAAAAAGTACTGATAACCGCCGGCCCGACTTACGAACCGATCGACCCCGTTCGCTTCATAGGAAACTACTCCACCGGAAAGATGGGGTTCGCCCTGGCCGATGCCGCCGCTTCGCATGGCGCTGATGTGACTGTTGTAGCAGGTCCGGTCGATGTAAGACCCAGCCATCCCGGAGTAAAAGTAATCGGAGTAGAGAGCGCAAGACAGATGCTCGAAGCCTGTACGCCTCTTTTTGACGAAGCCTCGATCACGATATTCAGCGCCGCAGTGGCCGACTATACCCCCGCACACCCGCAGTCATGCAAGATCAAACGGGAGAAGACCGACCTGCGACAGCTTGATCTCATCAGAAACCCGGATATAGCAGCCACACTGTCATCCCGCAAACGCCCCGGCCAGCTCACCGTAGGATTCGCGCTCGAGACCGACAACGAGACCGACAATGCCCGGCATAAACTCAAGAACAAGAATCTTGACCTGATTGTCATGAACTCACTTCGCTGCAGCGGAGCCGGATTCGGGTGCGACACCAACAAGGTCACAGTATTCTCACCACAGGGCGTAATTGCCGATATCCCATTGAAATCCAAACAGGAATGCGCCCGCGACATAATCTCGATACTGACACGTTATGACCCGTATACTCACTAAGATATTGACCCTGGCCGCCCTCATCGCCCTGTTCGGATCCCGATATCTCGTAGCTCAGGAACTGAACTGCACCGTCGAGTTCAATACCGATCAGATAAACGGCTCCAACAAGAGTGTATTCGAAACTCTCCGGACAGCCGTAACAGAGTATATGAACACAACCAGGTTCTCCAACGCACAGATATCGGCCAACGAACGCCTCGAGTGCCGGTTGTTCTTTACCATCAGGGAATACAACGATAACGTCATGAGCGGAGACCTGCAGGTACAGCTCAACCGTCCTGTCTACAACTCCACCTACACCACCAGCCTCATCAACTTCAAGGACACCAAGATTGACTTCAGCTATCAGGAGGGTGAACCGCTGGTGTTCAGCGAGAACTCGATGGAGAGCCAGATCACGGCAATACTCAATTTCTACGCCTACCTGTTTCTGGCAGTCGATTTCGACTCTTTCAGCCGGCGGGGAGGACAGCCATTCTATGACCGCCTGGCCATGATCGTACAGATGGCCCAGTCATCGGGCGAAGCCGGCTGGAAAGCTTTCGAAGACAACAAGAACCGCAGTGCACTGCTCGCTGCTTTCACCGACCAGTCCACACAATGCATACGCGACATGCTTTACGAATATCACCGCACCGGGCTTGACGAGATGTCGGTAAGCCCCGGCAAAGGACGTAACAACATTACATCGACGCTCGAAAACATAAATACCGTCTACAGAGCCAACCCCATGTCTGTGGCACTCTCTCTGTTCAAAGACTCGAAGATGGACGAACTGGTCAACATCTACTCCAAAGCCCCGCAGACCGAGCGCGACAAAGTATTTGATTTGCTGTCTCCCATATACCCCACCGAGACACAAAAACTCGACGAGATAAAAAATCCGTCCCGTAACAATAAATAACGACCTTATACATTCTGAATGATCGAGACACTGCATATTTCAAACTACGCCCTTATAGACCGGCTCGATATCGACTTCAAGGCCGGATTCAATGTTATCACAGGTGAGACCGGCGCCGGCAAATCAATAATCATGGGCGCATTATCCATGCTTCTTGGCGGCAGAGCCGACACCAGAGCCATGAGGGACAGCGGATCCAAATCGGTCGTCGAGGCAACATTCAGTGTCGATTCCTATCCATCCATCGAGACATACTGCCGGGAAAATGACATCGAGTGGGACACGACAGGCATATGCATACTGCGCCGTGAGATACTCCCGAGCGGCCGTTCTCGCGCCTTTGTCAACGACACACCTGTAAACCTCAGCTCACTTCAGACCATTGCAGCACAACTTGTAGATATACATTCACAGCACCAGAATCTGCAGCTGGCATCCCCTCCATACCAGTTACAGGTTGTCGACTCGATCATAGGAAAGACCGAGTCCAATACACGCTATCCCGAGCTATACAACGAGTACCGGCAGGCACTGCACCGATATAAAGCAGCCAAACGTGAACTGGTCAACAGCAAAGCCGACGAAGAATACACACGATACCAGCTGTCACAGCTTGACGCGATCAATCTCGTAGCCGGAGAGCAGGACGAGCTCGAGAAAGAGCGCGAACTCATGGCAAACCTTACCGAGGTAAAAGCCTCTCTGACAGCAATAACCAATGCTTTCTCCGACGGATCCCCGTCAATCCTTTCTTTGTTGAAAAACGTCGAGACCAGCACATCCGAGATTGTATCGCTCATTGACGACGCGCCACAGCTCATGGAGCGCATCGAAGCCATGCGTATCGAAGCCCGGGACCTGGCCGACACTTTCAGCGACATGGACCGCGATATCAATGCCGACCCGGCCCGCCTCGAAGAAATAGAGCAACGCCTCAACGACATCTACGAACTCGAGCGTAAACACCACGTCGACACTGTGGATGAACTCATTGCCATTCGTGACAGGCTGAGAACATCGCTCGAAAACGTAACAAACGGTGACGAACGGCTGCATCGGCTTGAAGAGCAGGCCAAGCGTGCCAAACGTGCCGCACTCGAGTGTGCCGGAATCATGTCCGACGAGCGGCAGGCCGCCGCCACCAGATTTGCCGAGATGCTGAAGGAACGAGCGGTCCCATTGGGAATGAAGAACCTCCGTTGTCAGGTATCGGTAACACGCGGTGAACTTACTCCCACAGGAATAGATACTATCGAATTCCTGTTCGCCTTCAACAAGAATCAGCCCCTGATGCCTGTCGGCGGTACAGCTTCAGGAGGAGAAATATCACGCCTCATGCTGTCGCTGAAATCTATTGCGGCCGACAGGATGCAGTTGCCCTCAATAATATTCGACGAAGTAGATACCGGTGTCTCGGGCGATATAGCCGCCCGTATGGGACGCATGATGAGACAGATATCATCCAGCATACAGGTAATTGCCATCACCCATCTGCCACAGGTTGCTGCCCTGGCTTCCTCCCAGTACAAAGTATATAAAGAGGACACCGAGCATGCAACCACCACACGCATCATACAGCTCTCGCCCGACCAGCGTGTCGAGCAGATAGCCGCTATGCTGAGCGGAGATCACGTCGACGAGGCCGCACGTGCCAATGCACGGTCCCTTTTAGGCATGACCGCCGACACCTGAAACTATTAAACCAACCCACTGAGAAATGGAACCATCTGATTACATATATGGCCTGCGGGCCATCATCGAGGCAATTGATGCCGACAGAGAGATTGACAAGATTTTTATCAGGAAAGACCTTCAGGGCGAACTGGCCTCCGAACTGACCGAACGTATACGCCAGCGACGCATTCCGGTCCAGCGTGTACCCGTAGAACGCATCAACCGTATCACACGCAAGAACCACCAGGGAGCCGTAGCCATGCTGGCGGCCGTGACCTATCACAGGCTGGAGCATCTCGTACCTCAGCTATATGAGGAAGGACTGTTGCCGTTCATCGTAGTTCTCGACGGCATCACCGACGTACGCAACTTCGGCGCGATCGCCCGCACGTGCGAATGTGCAGGCGTCGATGCCATAGTCATACCCGAACGCGGCAGTGTAAGCGTAGGCGGCGACGCTGTCAAGACATCGGCCGGAGCCCTGCACCACCTGCCGGTGTGCCGCGAACACTCTGTTCGGGGAGCAGTCAGATTTCTGCTTGAAAACGGATACAAAGTTGTGGCAGCGAGCGAGAAAGCCGACATAAACTACACCCGTGCCGACTATACCGGCCCCGTAGCTATCGTTATGGGAGCCGAAGATACCGGTATCGACCCCGAAGTCATTAAACTCTGTGACACCTTTGTATCCATACCGATGTTCGGCAATATCGGTTCGCTCAACGTTTCCGTAGCCGCCGGAGTAATGATATACGAAGTCGTACGCCAGCGCCTCGCCGCCGATCTCGAAGTCATCTGACCCTTAATATAAACGTATAAACTTAACTCAATCACATTATAATAATACATTTTATTCCTGATTATGACCAAGATAGGTACAGTCTTAAGCCCCATTGCCCGTCGAGCCATGCTGCTCGGAAGCGGCGAACTCGGAAAAGAAGTCGCGCTCGAACTGCAGCGATATGGTGTCGAGGTTATCGCATGTGACAAATATCCCGACGCGCCGGCCATGCAGGTAGCACACCGCTCACATGTATTCAACATGCTTGATCCGGTAGAGCTCCGCCGCATCATCGAGCTGGAGAAACCCGACCATATCATCCCCGAGGTCGAAGCTATAGCCACTCCGGTTCTCGTTGAACTGGAGAAAGAAGGCTACAATGTCACCCCCACCGCCAATGCGGCCTGGCTCACAATGAACCGTGAGGGAATACGGCGGCTCGCCGCCGAAGAGCTCGGTGTCAGGACCTCACGTTACCGCTTTGCCAACACACGCGAGGAATTTGATGAGGCCATCAAAGAAATCGGTATACCCTGTGTGGTTAAACCAATCATGAGTTCATCGGGCCACGGTCAGTCGACCATTAAAACTCCCGCCGATATTGATGCCGCATGGCATGAGGCCCAGGAGGGTGGCCGTGCCGGTGCCGGTCGGGTTATTGTTGAAGGATTCGTCGATTTTGATTACGAGATCACTCTGCTCACCGTACGTTCCAAATCGGGAACGACCTACTGCCAGCCTGTAGGTCACATCCAGATCAACGGCGACTACCGCTACTCATGGCAGCCTCAGCCTATGACCGACAAAGCACTGAAGAGCGCACAGGAGATAGCCAAGAAAGTGACCTATGCACTCGGCGGATATGGAATATTCGGCGTCGAACTCTTCATCAAGGGCGACGAAGTGATCTTCAGCGAGGTTTCTCCCCGTCCGCACGACACTGGCATGGTAACCATGATATCACAGGATATGAGCGAATTCGCCCTGCATGCCCGGGCAATCCTCGGTCTCCCGGTTCCCGAGATCCGCTTCTATGGTCCCTCAGCATCACGTGCCGTAGTAGTCGAAGGAGACACCAACCGCCTCGAACTGTCCAACCTCGACGAAGTTGTTGCCGAACCTGGCGTACAGATGCGCATCTTCGGCAAACCCGAGATAAAGGGACACCGCCGCATGGCTGTAATCCTTGCCACCGCCGACAGCGTTGACGAAGCCCGCGCCAAAGCAGACCGCGCCTACGCCAAACTGCAGGCCACTACCCTCCCCCGCGAATAATCAGCCGCCGGCTACTCTCCGACGGGCAATCAGACACCAGCACCACAAAAAATCCCGGACCACCCAAGGACCGGGATTTTTTATAGGATCAGTTTTCAGCCTGACGGGCATTCCACACAAGCAGAGTGAGAAGTACCGACACGAGAGCCGAGCCGATCCAGAACCAGTTTATCAATGTAAAGTCATAAACATCCACGCCGTCGATTTCCTGCTTATAACCCTCGATGAGCAAACCGTTCATCACATCCTGCAGACCGGCGCCGAGATAACTGGCGATACCTACCACTCCAAGGGCCGCACCGGCCGCCTTCCGAGGCGCGATATCGACTGCCATGAGACCGCCGAGAAAGCATATCAGCACACCTATCCCCAGACCGAAGAGTACCATCGATATGACATCAACGATGAAATTCGGTCCCGGAACAAGCAGAAACAGACTCAAGGCGAGAACATTCATAAGACCGAATACCAGAGCCGGAACATTACGGCTGCCTTTGAAAAGCCGGTCAGAAATGACTCCGGAGAATACTGTACCGACAATACCGCATATCGAACTTATAGAGATAATGAAACCGGCGTCAAGCGTCGAATACCCTTTCTGAGCCTCAAGGTAAAATACGCCCCAGCTGTTCACAGCGTAACGGCTTATGTACATGAACGCACTGGCAACGGCAAGTATCCATATTGCCGGATTGCGCAGAACTGCTTTCTGAGCACTATTATAACTTATGTCCTCCTTGTCCGATTTCAATACAGGCTGTGATTCACCGACCTGAAAACCACAGCTTTGCGGGGTATCGCGCATGAATGCCAGTACCACAGCGACTCCTGCGAGGCCTATCAATCCGGCTCCTGTAAAACCATAGCGCCAGCCGAACCGGCTTACCAGCAGAGCGATAGTTATGAACGTCAGGGCTTCGCCCAGATTGTGGCTGGCACTCCAGAAACCATACCATGTTCCACGGTCTTTCGACGAAAACCAGCGGTTCAGCGATACGACTCCGGCCGGAGCTCCCATTGACTGGAACAACCCGTTCAGGCCCCACAGTATGGCAAACACGACAAATGATGTCGTGAACCCGAGTATCAGATTCACAAGAGCTGTCAGGAGCAGGCCCGTCGCCATAAAACGTCTCACATTACAACGGTCGGCAAGGAACCCGTTCATAAGTTTGCCGACTGCATAGACAAAAAACAGGCACGAGCCTATGATACCAAGCTCTGTCTCAGAGAATGTCCCGCTTTCAACTATAGGCTTGCGTATGATATTCATACTCAGACGACACACGTAGTATAAAGCGTAACCACATGTAGCCGAGAGAAAAGTGACCGACCTCACGCGCCTGAAAAGCGTATTGTCACTGTCGGCCATGGTCTTCGGTGACGAAACTTTATAAAAATCAAATATATTCATGATTACTGACGGTTTTATAAAACACTCCCGGCACGACCGGCATCACATGCCGCCAGACCGGGAGTCCACAAACCCAAAAAATCTTTAATCGTGGAGATTTCTGGACCTGAGGTAATCGAGCAGCATAGCCGGACGGTCAGTCTGGATGATACGGCAACCCAGGCTATCGATAAGGTACCCCCATCCGTTGCTGACATTCCGCAGTGACGCATCGTCGTCATGGCCTCCCGCCATAGTGTTCCACAGCGTATTATACCAGATAAGCGACTTACCTTCAAGTTTATCCCTTATCTCCAGCGGCAACGCGTTGGAATCTTTCCTGAAAAGCAGCTCGAATGCCACAGGCTTCATCAGATCCATAAACTGCCCTACCGACTTCATCGCATCATTTTTATCAAGATTGACTATAGGCATGTAAATCACATCGTCAGGATAGTGTCCGAACGCTTTCCTGACATCCGACGGAGATCTGGAACCTTTCATGACAATCTGGTGTGTGGTGCCTGTTTTTTCAAGCAGTGCCACCACCTCGTCAAAGTATCGGTCGGCCTTGTCAAGATTGAGCATGACTTTTCCCTTCGCCACAATAAGAGCCTCCTCGAGCGTAGGTACACGCTGTGATGTACGTATGCCGCAACCGTTGCGTAGTCTGAGAGTCTTTATATAACTCAGTGTTGTGTCAGCAACAGCCCCCTTGCCGGTAGTAGTGCGGTCAAGCGTCTCATCATGCATCAGTATGAGATGTCCGTCCCTGGTACGCTGTATATCAAGTTCGACGATATCCACACCCATATCTATGGCACTCCTCAGGCCCTCAAGCGAGTTCTCGGGATAGTTACGCCAGTCGGCCCGGTGAGAGGCAACGAGCACAGTCGAGTCTTCCATATCAGTCAGCCGTTCCCTTATTGCGGCAGTACGGTCTTTCAGAAATGGTTTGATCACCGGTATCAGCCGGGCCGTAATCAGTTCAAAACCGGCATCGGTAGGATGCGTCCCGTCAACGGTCAGTTCATGGGATGAGCCGAGCGGCATTGCCGGGTCAATAAAGTAGAGATTATGATCACCGGCGGCAATCAGACGTTCCATTCCACGTGATGCAGCCTCACGCTTAAGTCGCTCGAAATTGCGCTTTTTAAGGTCAAAATTGCCTGTCTCACGCACCTCGGTCTGCAGGAACAGCAATGGGGTGTATGGTCTGTGTTCACGTATAAGCCTTACAAACGGCTCAAGCCGCAGGTCAATCTGTTCGGGCGACGGATTGGAAAACGCATCGATCACATACACATCGGCTTCGGTGTCGGCAATAAAATCCGCATAACAGCTGTCGAGTTTACACGATCCGCTGAACCCCAGATTGATAACTTCGGCATCAAGGGCACGCTGTAACCGCGCCGGATAAGCAAGACCCGGTCTCGAAGCCGATGCGCCGTGAGTGATACTGGAGCCGATAACGGCAACACGTTTACTCCATATGTAAGTACCAGGAACACATATAGCCGTATCGGCGACACCTATCTCAAGAGTCTCTATTCTGTTCCATAGGGGCAGATAGAGCAGACACTCCTTAGGTCCCGGAGGCATATTGTCGACAAGAACAGCCCTGTGGCTCAGCGAATCAGACGGAAGACCTACTCCGGCATGCACCCATGCCGAGTCAGTCCTGATGTAAAGATCCAGACCGCTCTGCATGAGTGGTGTAGTATTCTTACCGTCAGTACTGCCGGCGGTTGTCCACCGGGCCTTGATATATGGCGAGTCTGTGATAAACGAAACGGCCAGCCCTGTCGACAGTTCGCTGTATTTACCGATGGCTGAAGGCAGATCGCCATACCGGCTGAGATCAAGACGGGCATACGATGAGTCTATATCATAGGGTCTGTTGATTATATCTAGTTCCTGACAGTCGACATACCGTGAGGCCGCATGACCACACAGTGCGCCCAACAGCAGGATACATGTGCTGAAAATCTTTTGCATTTATCTGATTACAATTTTTTTACCGTTGGATATATAGATGCCGGGAGTGAGGTAGTCTCGGTCAACCTCTATACCCATGAGATTATATACAGGAGCATTCCGGTCTATGCCCTCTTCAGTGATTTCATCTATTCCGGTCACCACATTGCTCAGGCTGAACCGGGAAATGTTCCCGGCAAGCGATGACGGCAGTACGAGACAGGCTTTATTCGGATCAACTGATACCGAAGCTCCGTCAACACGATCAAACCCATATAGGCCGTCGGTATACATTACAAACTGATACGCCACCTTTCCGTCTGATATGTTAAGTGTTGTGCCATCCTCAGTTCCCACGAGAAAGTTTGTCTCAGTAAAAGTTCCGGCGGCGTCAGGATCAATCTCGGGATACAGCGTGCCGTCTGCATTCTCACAGGCAAGCAATACCGGTGTGCCGGCCGGAAGTAATGTTCCGGGCCTGAACTGATCAAAGTCTCTGACAAGGTCCTGACCTATCACCCCCTTAATGGCCGTACCCTTAACTCCTTCCGGTAATGATACAGGTGTACTGCTGTAATAGGTAAGATATCCGGCACTCTCTATAGGAGCTACTGTAACGACTCCCTCAGGCACCTCTGTCACATCTTTGTAGCAATAGGCTCTGGTATCAGCCGCAAGGATGGACACCGGTTCCTTATCATCATTGTTTCCGGGCCATTTTCCACCATGTTGATTGAAAATCACTGTCCTGACACCGGCCGCATCGTCGGCATGACCGAATGCGTCATTCAGTACCCAGTCCACTCCCTCTGGCAGACTCACCGTTTCAAGCCCGGCACAGTTGTAGAATGCACGCGCTCCGATTTTATTCACCGATGCCGGTATATCGATCGACTCCAGAGGAGTACCGTTGAAGAGATCCCAGTTGAGTGTGGTCATTTTGCTTTCGGGGCTGAATGTTATATTTTTAAGGCCCGATTTCATGAATGTGGCCACAAGACCCTCCACCCCCGGGAGCGGAGTGAGATCAATACTTTCAAGAGAAGTACATTCCTGAAAACAATAGTTCATTGACGAGTTTAACCCGGGATTCGGTGCAAAAGTCACACTGGCCAGTGATGTGCATTTTCTGAAAGCCGAGTTCCCTATCTTTGTGATGGTCGAGGGAATTGAGACTGTCGTCACAACAGCATAACCGTCAAAAGCCTGCTGTGGTATCTCGGTGGTACCCTCTGGAAAAACTATTTCTGTGACATTACATTTTGCAAGAAAATTCTTAGGCAGCAACGTCATTTCCCGGGGAAGTGTGACCTTCACAGCCTCTGACCTGAGATTCTGCAGACAGTTGGCATTGAATGCCGTAACATTTGTCAGCCCCGAAAGATCGAGTTCTTTAAGACTGGTCTTTTCAAATGTATACTGTTTCATGTCGGCAAGCGGGCAATCACCTCTGAAAACAACTTTTTCAAGAGATGAGCAGCCGTTGAAGTTGCTGTTTGCCCCGAACGAGGCCAGACGGGACGGCAGCACGATTTCCCTGATCGATGAACAGCCGTTGAATGTCCACCCCCCCATAGCCAGGGGCTGGTCGCCATCCTCAAAGGTCACGGTCTCGAGACTCGTATTGTTCTGGAACACAGAGTTACCCATCCTTGTGACCGAGGCCGGTATAAACACACTTTTAAGTATCGATGCCGTCTTGAATACATTCTGGTTTATTGTCGTGACCGGTTTACCGTCTATAGCCGGCTCTATGACCGCATCGACTATACCATCCTCAAAACCGGTGACTGTATAGGCCGATTCATCGCTGTTGAGCGTGTACTGGATTTTGTTTACTGTTGTCTGGGCATCGGCATAAAACGAACCGCAGACTGTCGCCATGCTTCCGAGGCATAGCGCCAATAATTGTTTTTTTATCATGTTTTTCAGATTTAAAGATGTTATTGTCTGATCATTACAGGTAGCATGCAATCAATATCACGGGATGAACGTCCTATTGATACTGTATATTCACCATCATTGACCTTCCATTGATGTGACACAGTATCCCGGTAACCTATCTTATCGACAGGTACCGAGAACCTGACATTCTCTCTCTTGCCGGCCTTAAGGTCAATCCGTCTGAACGCTTTGAGTTCCCTGACAGGACGTATGACCGTAGGATTGTTCTCCCCGATATACACCTGTATTGTCTCGGAGCCGTCCCTGTCCCCGGTATTACTGACTGTGACCTCAATCTCGATTCCATCATCACCGACCTTGGCCTTAGCCTTGCCTATTTCAAAAGATGTATAGCTGAGTCCGTGGCCGAAGGGGAACATCGGCTCTATGGACTTTGTGTCATACCAGCGGTAACCTACAAGTACCGACTCGTCATAGTTCACATCATAGAGCGTGATCAGTTTCTCGTTATAGGCACGGTAGGCCGTGTTGTAGAATTCAGCGCCGGCAGGCATCGTTTCTCTGGCAGGAGAGTCCCTGAAGTCGCGTTCGATCGTAACAGGCAGTTTTCCCGATGGATTGACGCGCCCCGAGAGAATACCTGCTATGGCCTTCATTCCGGTCTGTCCCGGATACCAGCAATATAATATCGAGGCTGCTTTATCTGCCCACCCTGTCATCCTTATGCCCGATCCCGAGAATACCAGTATCACGGTATTGGGATTATGCCTGACAATATTCTTCAGCCGCGTCTCCTCGTCACGCGGCAGGGCGAACGGCCTCTCGAACGATTCCATATCGACAGTTCCTGTAGTAGTGATTACTATATCGGCCTGCTGTAACTCACTTTCAGTCGGATTATTGACAAATTTCACCCGGTCTCCGAACTCATCTGACAGGGCGGCCCGCAGTGTCACGTAGTCATACCCCTTGACATCAGCCGACGATGCCGGATTGTCACCGGCACGCGGATCACTGTCTGTAAACGGACCCGTCACGAGAATATCCCGACAGCCGCCAAGCGGCAGCACCCCGCTGTTCTTAAGCAGTACGGTTCCCTTCTCAGCGACCTCGGTAGCCAGAGCACAATGATACTGAAAACGGTCCAGAAGTTCCGGGCTATACTTAGTTCTGCCATACAGGCCGTAGGCTATACCTGTGGCAATAGCCGGACGTATCATCCTGTCGATATCAGCCTCTGAGATTTTGCCGTCGGCCACAAGACCGGCCAGCTCCGAGCTGAATCTGCTGTTACCGGGCATCACGGTATTAAGGCCAGAGTGAACGACCTTGAAAGTATCATAGACCGAGCTCCAGTCCGACATGACACTGCCGCGGAACCCCATCCCGTCACGCAGCAAGGTGTCGATGAGCCACTTGTTCTGACCGGTCCATTCACCGTTAAGACGATTATATGATGTCATGACAAAGGCCACACCGGCATCAACAGCATCCCTGAATGGAGGCAGATATATCTCATGAAGAGCACGTTCGTCGACTACCGAGTTGGAACGCCGGCGGTAAAACTCGGTCTCGTTGCACAGGAAGTGCTTCACACACCCGGCTGTTCCGGTCGACTGCAGTCCGCGTATATAGGCTGCGGCCATTGCCCCCGTGAGCAGGGGATCCTCTCCGAGATACTCGAAGTTACGCCCACACTGCGAGTTCCTTGCGATATTGACACCCGGTCCCAGAAGCACCTCGATGCCGCCGGCACGGCACTCCTCGCCCACGGCACGGCCGTAATCTCCGGCCAGTCCCTCGTCAAAGGTAGCGGCAAGCATTACAGGGCACGGGAAAGCAGTCGAACGCTCCATCTGCCTGACGAGGGTCGTATCCTTGAGATTATGGCGTATGTGTACACCCTGTGTGGCATCGGAGTGATACAGATAAGGAATCCCTTTATCGGGAACGCCATAGAAGTAGAATTCCGAGTACCCGCGTGTAAACCTGAGTTTCTCCTCGAGTGTGAGTTCCTTTATCTTATCATCGGCCATTCGGTAGGCCTCATCCCATCCTATGACACGATCAGCCCGGGCGGGGATACTCCCGGCCAGAACCGGAAGTATACAGGAAGTGATTATAACAGCGGTCTGTTTCATTTCGAGATACATATTTCATCGATGAACCAGCGGGTGAACTTTTTACCGGCATGCGAGGAGAACCTGACACGTGTCTCGGCCGTAGCGTTCTCTATCGTAAAGGTGTACTTTCTGAACGAGGTATAGTTCATCGACTGGATGGAGGCTGTTGTGGCACCGCTGATCGTTCCGCCGCCTATTATCTCTATCGTAGCATTATCGGCATCGCCGTCTATGTCGGCCGCACTGTTGGATCCGGCACTGAATACTCCGGTATTCCTGTAGGCCATAGCCTTGAACGAGAGTGTCAGCGTACCGTCTGCTCCGATCTTAGGCGTTGTGAGATTCCCGACACGGTTGGTATAGTCTTTCTGGCTTACCGACTGAGACTCGACATAACCTATCTGGGCATACCCCGGGCGCTGTCTGACGTTCTGCCCCTCGAGACCGTTTATCAGATTGCTCTCCCAGGCCGATATGTCTTCGCCACAATAGTTGAGCATGGCGCTGAGGCGGTCACCGAGCCGGTAGTCGAGCCCCTGGTCGAGACCGTCAAACGGCTCAAAATATACAGCACCGGCAGGACGCACGGTCGATCTGGTCTGCAGGCGGTCAAGAACCGCACAGCTGTGAAGTACGATACGGCCGTATCCATCTGACAGCCCGCCACCCGATACCGAAACTTTATCGGCGGGCCGCAGTCTGATATAAAGAGTCGACTTACGCTCTATGGCAATCACGGGCCTGACATTGATGTTGTAATAGAGGTATCCTTTACCTCCGCCGAAAACCACATTCTTAGGTATTGATATCTTCTCCTCGGCCGTATGCCACGTCCTGCTGTCGGTCGAATACTGCAGTTCCCAGTTGGCAGGTGCGTTTTTCTGGCCTCCGAGTCCGAACGAGAACCTGAAGCCCGACGACAGATCCTCCCCTACGGGGAATGTGAACAGCATATAGTTGGATCCTCCGTCGATCCATGACGAGAGCTGCAGATTGTGGTGACCGCTGTTGTCGTTCCAGTAATAGAAAGTCTTGCTCTTGGCATTGAGGTTTACATTGAACCTGGCTCCGGTACCGTCTTTTGACTCCAGATATGTCTTGTTGGCATCAGACGTGTTCTGTACAAAGTCGACATACCGGCCCGTACTGTTCGTTCCCTCTGTCATAAGCGAGAATACATAGGGCATCATCACGCCGCCGTCAAGACGTCCCCCGTCAAGAGATATATCGGCTTCGGTACACGGCGAGAGTGTAGCCACACCATCGGTATAGGTAATTATGCCGTTTACCCGGCCGCTCCCGGCGGGAACCGGACGATCGGCCATAGACGATGAAGCCGCTATACCGAGCCTTACGGTCTGCCCGTTCCCGTTGACAAGTGTCACACCCTCTCCGAGAGATTCCTTTGACAGGTCATTGGCCTGAATCTGTCCCTCGATACTTACATACATTGACTCGTATAAATCGGGCTCGAGATAGTCAGGTGTCACAGTCACCGGAGTCGGATCTATACGGGTGCTGCCTGTCTTGTTTATCATGGAGTCGTCGGCAGGAATGATTGTCTTCACACCCTCGTTTTCATCGATCACGGCACCGGTTAGACCGACCTCAAGTTCTTCTCCGGCACCGGCATAGACGGTCTGTACAGTCCTGACGGCTATGCCGCAATCGGGCCCGGTTCCGTCCTGCAGTGCTATCAGGCCGTGAATGTAATTGCCACAGCGTTGATCCGAGACCACGACACCACGCATGACCACACCGTCTCCGGGTATTGTACTGCCTGCGGGCATCCCCCGCAGATCGCTTATAGATACAGCACCGTCGCCGCGGGCTCCCCGCTGTTTCAGGACCAGCGGTGTTACCGTCGTTCCCGACATGTTGCTGACGTTCAGCGTGAACTGGCGTGAATCACTCCCCGTGTTAGGATCCACCGACAGGGTTATTACGCCCAGCCCCACCTTGTTGCCGCCCGACACACGGGCCCATGAGCCGGCTTCGGCCGGCATCTCCACTTTCCAGTCACAGTTGGCATCGACATCGATGCTGAATGTCGCAGCGAGAGCCGGTGCCATGATAGTATCGCTGGAAAGCGATATGTAGGCGCGTGGAAGAGCCACATCATCCTTGCACGATGCACACAGCGACATCATGACAATAGCGGCTGAATATATAATATATTGGAAATTTTTCATAATTATTATTTTGACAGATCGACAATTACAGGCAGATGGTCCGACACGTCACTGAGTTTTATCTCTTCAAATACCGGGACTATCGTACGCAGTACGGTGTAGGGGGCATTGTTGCCCTTGTAGGCGAGAATGAAATCGATACGCGTGCTTTTGCTCGGGAATGTGGGTGTAGATGCGCTTATTACAGTCCAGTGACTCAATGCATTGGAAGGCAGAACCGTCGTATTCATATCTCCGGCTATGAATACCGGCTTGGCCGATGTACCGTAGTTGTCGTCAACATATTCGTTGATGATATCAAACGACCACGTACGGTTATCCTCGCTCGATACACACAGATGGGTGCAGATATACACGTAGTCCTCGAATTCGGCGACAAGGAACCGGCGCGTCTCCACTCCGGGCAGCTCTCTGGAATCGGTCTTTACAGGCTTTTCGCGACACAGCATTCCGATACCGTATTCTCCGCCGGCATAGTTTATGGTTCTGGCAAAGACAGGATGCATACCGGTACGTGACGACAGTTCTCCGAGCTGATCGGTTGGGAACAGGCTCGTGTTGCGGTCGAGTTCCTGCAAGGCTACCACATCGGCATCAAGGAGAGAGATTGCCTTGGCCGTATTGTTATAATTGGCATTGTTGGTGCCGCCGGGAGAACAGCGGTGGGTGTTGTATGTCGCAAGTCGGTAGGAATCGGGCAGGCGTGAAGGATCTTCCATCTTAGTCCCGGCATCGAAGTCAAAGTCAGAGTTGTCGCCATCCGGATCGTTGCACGACACGGCGGCTATGGCTGTCGCAAGGACCAGCGGCAATAATGATATATGTTTCAGTTTCATGATTTCTTAAAGGGGATTAAAAGTTCAGCCCGTCTTTCCATCCGGGATTCTGTGTTATGGCACCTTGGGTTATGATACGGTCATCGGTCGGGACAGGATACAGGTAGTCTCTTTCCTCGTCCCAGTGACGCGGATAGTCGGTGTGCAGCTTTATATAGCCCGACGTCCTGTCGGTGAGGAAAATATCCTTTTCCAATTCATATACTACCGGCGCCGATGTAGCCGGTCTGGATCCGGTCCACAGACACACGTCGGCTTTTCCGTCTGAGTTGAGATCATACTCACCGGGACGTGGGAAATACATACCTGTAAACTGGCGTTCAAAGCGTTTGCCGGCTTTCCATCTCATGATGTCCCAGTAACGGAACCCCTCCATGATCAGTTCGACCGTACGCTCGCGGCGTATCTCGAGAATAACACCTTTGTTGGCTCCTTCGACACCGGTATAACCGGTGACCGGATCGCACAGATACGGATCAGGATTGGCATTGGCTCTGGCAAGGCTGAGATTAGCGACTCCGGCACGATCCCTGAGAGGCTTGACCGACAGATCGATATCACTCTGGGTCAGCGTGCCGAGCTCGGCCTTGGCCTCGGCATAATTGAGATAAACCTCGGCTGTGCGGAACAATGGCAGGTCCACGATCGAGGCGTTATAAGCATCATATTTTGATGACTGCAGGTACTTGACAGGCTGGTAACCGGTCTCGCAGGCGGCAAGATTGGGCGCCGACTGGGCCGACTCCCCCACCCGTTTGTATCCGGGAGTACGTATGGTCTGGACAAGACGTCTGTCCCGGTTCTTACACTCGTCGGCAAAAGTCATCGTTTCCCAGCCCTGACGCGAAGTGAACGGGGTACCGTCGGTCATCAGATACATGCACACGACATCACGCAACAGGCCCGGACGTCCCATGCTCATCGAGGTGACATAACCGTTGGCATCGTGCATAAGCTTGATCTTGTCGTTGTAGGCACGTGCGAGGATATACTCTGTCTTGTTGGCCGACAGATTGTTGAACAGCGACAGGTAAGGGGTGCTGCCTGAATTGTATATGGTATATCCGCTCTTAGAGATAAAATCTCCCGAAACCGAAGCACACTCCTCTAACAGCGGTTCCCAGCCCTCTATGTCATGGTACTTCCTGAAGGTTCCCTCGAAGAGCAGCACACGGCTCTTGAGTGCCATGGCGGTCCAGCGGGTCACACGGTACACATCCTTAGTTGCGTCAAGACCGGCTATCGCCATGTCAAGATCCTCTATGACATGTCTCACAACTTCCTCGCGGGGGGTACGGCCCATATAAAGCCTGTCATCGTCCGATGGCAGAGCCTCCTCGAGCCAGGGGACATCGCCATAGCGTTTTACCTTCTCAAAGTAGAAATAGGCTCGGAAAAAACGTGCGAGTCCTTCATATCTGGTCCGGTCGGCAGTATCGTCACAGTTTGATGAATGTGCGAGAAAAAAATTGATGTCACGCAGTTTGGTCCAGGTCCACGATGATGCGGTGGAAGGAACAGTACGTGTGCCGAGAACTTCCTGGCTCAGACTCGTGAGCGTGATGATATCCTCCCCCTCGCCATATATGGAACTGCCGCCGGGAAATATTGTATAGAAATCGTTGGTATAGAGTTCACACTCGGTCCCGGTATTGAAAAACGTGTCGGGAGTGAGCTTGTCTTTGGGGAAACGGTCGAGCTCATCCTCACAGCCGCCCAGTGCTGCCATTGCGAGCACGCCTGTTATTATATTGTGATATATCTTCATGGTTGTTAAAGTGTAAGATTAAGTCCTACCGAGAATGTCTTGCTCCAGGGATAGACGTTTGACAGTTTGTTGGAATTGGCCGAGGCCTGCTCGGGATCAAGGAATCTGCTCCTGAGTGCCGTCCATGTGAACAGGTTCTCGCCTGTCACATATACCCTGAGCCTCTGTATGCAGGCTTTAGCCGTAAGACTTGCCGGAAGAGTATAGCCAAGGGTAAGATTTTTCAGACGGCAGTAGGCAAGGTTCTGGAGATAACGGTCGTTGGTATAATACACGGTTCCGTTGGTAGTGTTGAGAGACGAATAGGCACGGGCTCGCGGGAAATAACCGCCGGTATTGGACTCGCTCCACACGTCGCTCATGAAGTTACGTGGTATGAATGTCGAGTATGGACGGCTGTACGGCCCCCAGAAACGCAGGTTGTCATTGCCCGGATACCAGTCCATATGTCCTATGCCCTGAATGAATACCGCCAGATCGATTCCCTTCCAGCTGGCCGACAGATTGGCACTATAACTGTATCGGGGGGTCGAGTTGCCTATGATCACACGGTCACCCGGATCCTCGAGCGTACCTTTGCCGCCGTTTACATAACCGTTATTGTCAAGATCGAGATACCTGAGGTCTCCGGCTCTGACACCTGCACCGTAGGATCCTGTAGCGTTATAGCATCCCGGAGCCACCGTACGCATATCCACACGGCTTGCGTAAGCGGCGGCCTCTTCATCGGTACCGAACAGGCCGTCGACCCGGTATCCCCATATCTCACCCTCGTGACGGCCTACATACGGGTCACTGATAAGCCCCGATGGATTATCACACTTGGTGTACTCCGAGGTATAATCGCTGAACGATGCGCCTATGCTGTAGCTGAAAGGTGAATTCAATAGCTGGAACGAGTCGTTCCAGGTCAGCGTCAGTTCATAACCGGTTGTGCGCAGGTCGTTGGCGTTGACCTGAGGCTCGGTGGCTCCGTACAGCGACGGCAGTGACTTGCCGCGGCCCAGGATTCCCCTGACATCGCGGGTATAGACCTCTCCGGTAAAAGACAGACGGTTGTTGAGCACACCTATGTCGATACCCAGATTTCTGGTCACGACCTTCTCCCACGTCTGGTTGCCCGAGACCGGATCAGAGACAGTGGCATGCTGTCCCAACGTTGCGCCGTCAAACGAGTATCCGCTCATGTTGCCCGACGTGTCGATGGTCTGTATGAAGTCATAGTAGCCTATCTGCTGGTTGCCGAGCGAACCATATGAGGCTCTGATCTTGACATTGCTGAACGTCCGCCTCAGGTCGTTGAAGAATGTCTCCTCGCTTATACGGTAACCGGCCGAGAACGAAGGGAAGAAACCGTACCGGTTTCCGCGAGGAAACCGCGAGGATCCGTCATAACGGCCGTTCATCTCAAAAAGATATTTGCCGCGGTAATTGTAGGCCGCACGGTAAAACAGTCCCATGATGGCATACTCATTGCGACCGCCCGTGATAGAGAAATTGGTCATACCTTTTGCCAGATTGAAATCAGACAGATCTTCACTCAGCAGTCCGGTGTTCTTAGCCCCGAGATCCTTATAATATTTGGACTCGTAGTTGTAACCGGCTATAACCTGAAGATTATGGGAATCACGCCATGTGTTCTGATAAGTGGCATAGATATCGGCCACGTAATAGTTCTGGTCCCATACTGTCTCCTTTAATGAGTTCGGGAAACGGCCCTCAGGCTCGGTGAGTGTCTGGCCCGGATATTGGGAATACTGAACGTTGACACTGCGGTAATCATTATGGAGATTGCCGTAGGTGTAGCTGAAATCGGCCTTTACATCAAACTGCCTGGAGAAGCGATAGGCGACCTCGAACAGTGTCGAGAACTCTTTTACCCTCTTGTGCCCTCCGCTTTTACCTTTCTGCAGCATGGCGTTATAGCCGTCCATAAGATAGTGAGCCGACGAGTTGGTGACCGAAGTGTGCGACACGGCAGTCCCGTCGGGATTGACCGGCACCATCGATGCAAGGGCATGCAGTGTCGGTTTCCTGAAGTTGTCGCTCTCCGATTCAAATCCGGCATAATTGTATCGGGAACTGAAAAACCTGGTATTGTTGGATATCGTAAGATTAGGGGTGACGTCGGCCGACAGTTTTATGCGGAAATTGTATGACTTGAACTTGTCGGGGATGATACGGTTGATGCCCTTCTGCTCGTTATACCGTCCCGAGAGCATGTAGGTAAATGATTTCAGTCCGCCACGTATGTTTATATTATGGTCCCACGTAGGACGTGAATCGTCATATAGATAGTTGTACCAGTCGAAATTGGCCAGATAGAGATATTCCATCCTGCCGTTGCGCATACGGGTAGTGACCCACGGCCGCGCCGGGTTCTCGACAGCATCATTGCGGCGGTCCCACAATGCCTGGTAGTCGGCTTCGGTATAAGAGGTATAGGGCGTGTTCTGAGACGACATCATGAAGAAATCAGCGATCTTGGCCGAGTAATATCCACGTGTCTCGAAGTCGGTCGAAGTCGTGGGTTTCGACACCGAGAAACTGCCGCTATAGCTTATCTCCGGTTTCTGATCGGTCTTTCCGCTCCTGGTAGTGATAAGAATGACACCGAAAGCTCCGCGCGCACCATATATGGCGGCCGATGAGGCGTCTTTCAGTACCGATATTGTCTCAACGTCGTTGGAATTGATTCGGTCAAGCGACGACTCCACACCGTCGACTAACACCAGGGGGCTGCCGCCGTTGGGCGATGTGGTTCCACGTATATTGAGAGTCGCTCCGGCTCCAGGCTGACCCGACGATACCTTCACATTAAGGTTGGGGATCATTCCCTGCAGGGCGCGTCCGAGATTGTCGATGGGACGGTCCCTGATGGCATCCTGTGACAGCGTGGCTACAGCTCCGGTAAGATTGGCTTTCTTCTGAGTTCCGTATCCCACGACAACCACCTCGTTGAGCAGCTCGCTGTTTTCCTCGAGCCTGTAGTCATACTCATCTGATTTCCCGACCTTGAAGACCACTGGTTTCAGTCCGACATAGGTTATGGAAACCGTGGCGCCCTCAGGAACATTGTCAAGCGTATACCGTCCGTTGATATCAGTCGAGACACCTGTCGACGACCCCTTGACTATGACCGATGCTCCTGCCACAGGCTCGTCAAACTCGTCGGTAACTGTACCGCTTATGGTCTTGGTAGCCTCTTTTTCCTGCTTTTGCTGATTACTGACATCATTACGCCCGGTAATGACAATCGACTTGGGCGAAATGATCTTGTAAGTGAGACCCGTGTCGTCAAAAATGCCCGACAATACCGCGTCGACAGGTTTTCCGCTGCACGACAGAGTAATAGCCGGGAAATCCTTCGGTAAATCGCCTTTGAACGAGAAACTGCACCCGGCCTGTCGTTCAATCTCCTTTAGCACCTGCTCTATGGGAGCATCTTTCACGTCGAGAGTTATGGTTGTCCCGGTTACGGCCGCCACTGCTGTGACCGCCGATACCAGGACGATCATCGCCATGAAAAAGCGCTTGCATCTGTACTGATGATGATTCATGTGGTAATGATAAGGTTAATGATAATTTGATTCTATGCATAGTAAGACGATGGTCCGGTCCTGTTGTCCCGATAAAAAAATATGTTATACAACATAAAAACGACATCCATGGCTGCCGGTCAGAGCAACCATGGATGTCATTATCTTAAAGCGGGAGGACTGCTAATAAACGGCTCTTATTATCGTCAGAGCCTCGTCAAGGTTGTCAGACGGTAGCATTCCTGTAAAATTAAGATCCATACTGTTGGTAATCGATGTGTCGAGGCTTATCCCGTAGGTCTGCTCGATACGCTCTATGACATAACCGGGAGGGGCCTGGTGAAAGAACATCTCGCCTGTACGCCACGATGACGACGATGATGTTCCGGACTCGCTTATTGTCACATCTCCGTTAATCCTGTCATATAGTAATGTCTGGCCCGGATTGATCCTGACCGCCCCGTCACGTCCGTCGATACAGAGCGAGACCTCGCCCGAGTCGAGCGACAGCTGGGCATAATTGCTGTCTCCCCGTGACAGCAGATTGAAGCTGGTCCCATAGACCTCGACCGTCATTCCGTCCGTCTCGATCCTGAAAGGATGTTCCGGATCACGTGTGACATCAAAATATGCCTCACCGTCAAATTTCACCACCCGCGATTTTTCGCTGAATCCTCTGGCCGACAGGATAGAATTACTGTTGACCGTTATGCTCGTACCGTCTGGCAATGAGAGTGTCGAACACTCTCCGGCTCCGGTCGACATGGCATAATAATCGTTTGAGCTACGGCCTATATTCCACTGTATTACAGCCATCAGCGCTATAGCAAGCAACGGTACGGCAATGACCGACGCTATCGTTGCGCGACGATAACGCCGATACAACCGCAGTGAAGGTGAGTGTACACCTGTGGCGGCATCGATATGTTCCTTCATGCGCGACAGCATGGCATTGTCAACCCGGCCGAATTCACTGCGGGTATCAGCCGTCTCAGGAAAACAGTCTGACAGTTCATCGTACGATGCCGTCTCAAAGAACTCCCTAAGCCTTGCCAGTTCATCGGGAGTGAGTCTGCCTTTTCTATGTTTGTCAATCAGGTCTTTCATTCAAACAGATATATAAGTGCTAATGAAATGATTTTTATACCATGAAGTTTTTCAAGCCGGTCCCTGAGCTGTTTCAGTCCGAGCGACAATACATTACGCACGGTGCTCATGCTTATTCCCAAAAGAGCCGATATCTCGGCATGTGACAGTCCGTCAAGCTTCGACATCCTTACAACCCGGCCCTGGGTCGAAGGTAAGCGTGAGATCTCGCCCATGACGACATTCTCGAATTCGGCATATTCCAACGATCCGGTATCAGTACTATAACACTGAAAATTAGTTATATTGACATAATCCTCATATAATGGCGATCTGATACGCGACCTGTAGTAATCGATAATACGGTTACGGAGTGATGTGAAAAGAAGCGGCTTCACTGTAGAATCGTTTTTTATCGACTCACGGTTGTTCCATAAGGATATGAATACATCCTCGACCAGTTCCTCTGCATCCTCACGGTTGACGACATAGGTAAGAGCATAGCCCGACAGTCGGCGCGCATACATATAGTATATGGCGTCAAAAGACCGTCGGTCTCCTCGGGCCAGTCCTGATATCAATCGTTTTTCCATTCGGTAAAGATAGGTGGAACCGGATAAATCGGTGGCAAAGTTAACAAAACAAATCTGAAAGCAACAAAAAACTTGTAATCATATGAAGATGATGTCCGTCAGGGCATCGATTTACAAGTAATCCGGCACACGCCACTGCGGCGTACCGGATTAAAGTCAATCCCATGATGCAGGCGTCCGGCGAGAACGCCGATTGGACCTTATAGAGTGTATTATGAATACATCCCGATTTCGCCACAAAATATAGGAAATCGGGATGTAAAAATCGTTTCTGAAAAACGAAGAGCTGAAATTGGTTACAGCTTGGACTTTATTGCTTCCACATACTTGGAGTGATCGCGTATGTCGGGTCGGCCTTCGGCCTTTCCTTCCCGGTCTACAAGAATATAGTACGGGATTCCGTCGACATTGAAACGTTTACGAATCTCGCCTACCTGTTCCTCGGTGACTTTATAGTGTATGCCCTTGATGTCCTGAAGCATCTCGAGATATTTATTGGGTTCGGACGACTCGTCGGCTATATAGATCCACACGATGTCGTCGCTTGACAGGCTGCCAGATTTCAACGGCTCGTTTTCCTGAATAGCGGCACGGCACGGTCCGCACCATGTGTTCCACAGATCCACTACAACGACCTTTCCTTTGTGTGGTGCTACAATAGCATCGAACACCTTGTCTATGGCCACCTGAGGTGTCGGAGTAACGAATGACAGCTCCTGCAGACGCATGAATTCGCGCAATGAACGCTGATTCAGAGAATCACAGGCTTCGGCAAAGAACGGATCGGAGAGTGTGCGCAACGTGTCGATATCCTCCTTTGTAAGTTCATGCCTGCATGCCTTGTCGGCCTTTTTGATGAACATCATGACCGATCGTGACAGATCTCCGTCGGCTCCATGTTTGTTCCAGTCAAACGAGCCGACAGACCGCGACTCGATAAGCAACCGGGGATCGGTAGTGTCAAACCATGTTGTAACCTCATCATAATCCTCGTCGGTAAGACGGGCCCTGATTGAATCGGCAGGTGCCGGCATACGCCAGTTGCCCTTGACATGCCGATAATTGTGCGAAAGAAAGTAACGATAGCCGGCCATAGCCTCAAGCACCTCGTTCTGCAGCTGCAGCGTGTAATATTCCTTTGCCATGACCGGTGCGTCAGACTCCTCTATTTTCCTGATATTGGAATCATACCGGGATTTTACCATCGCCTTGTATTCATCACCTGTCATATGATAGTCGGCAAATTTACCGGTGTACATGTCAAGCCCGTAATAATCGGTAAAGCCTGACTTCATGCGGTCATAATTGCCGTAGTATCCGTTGGTATACGTGGTACGGAACTGGCTTGGTCCTTCCCTGTTTGACATGGCAATGCCTCCTGTGCGTCTCATGTCTATATAACAGTCAAGTGTCTCTCCGGGATATAATGTGATCCTTGCCAAGGAATAGCTCATATCCCGATCTACTACAGTTGCCTGAGACATTCCATACATGTCAAACGAGATTGTGGCATCGCCGTTTTCGTCAAACTTCACCGGGTATTCGGTCTGCTTACCGTCGAGAGTGTTGACATACATACTGTAATGATGCAGAAACTCGGGCCGGTAAGGCAACATATGCAGATTAACGACCGTATGCCCGATTTTAAACGCCGGGGCCGGTACAGGTCCGTCCACCGGTTCCTTACACAGATCTTCCGGCAATCCTTCGGGATATGTCGGAGCCGGTTTGCCGGTTATGTCGACATCCCACAGCTTGAACGCATTCTGACCGGTCCCCTCGATAAAATCAAAACGTCTGGTCGAGAATGGCAACGGCTCGAAGATCAGTTTGAAATCAGCTTCTCCGCTTTCAGGCATCCAGAACTCGGTGTCGGGCTCAATCCCGTCGGTCGAAATCATCGCATACTGCTTGCCTTCGGCCTGGAGATAGCTGTCACCGGCTATCCGTATCCAGTTACCGGGAATGAAATGAGAATTGATGTGAAGCACCGTGTTTGAATCATTCAGCTCGACCTTGACGATATCTATCGTAGCTGTGTTAGCGAAATTCACAACAGGAGCTGTCACAGTACGGGGACCGCTTGGCGAGCACCCGAAAATGGTCATGGCTGCCGCTATCGACAGGACGGCACCAAGACAGTTGAAATTCAGTCTCATCATGAAATAGAAATATAATGTATTGGTTTATAAAATCATACAGGCAAGTATTTTTGAGGCAACAGTTTCTCAGAGTATGTTTTGTCAAGTTCAAACATACACTTAGAAGTTATAGCCTACGGCGATATTGACGGTATTACGACGGAAACTTACATCATCATTGCCCGGATTGAAGACTTTGGTCATTCCTACGGCTCCGCCGACCGATACATAGTAGTTGTGACCGTAGCTCATGCTCACACCGAAATCCCACTGCAGGTCGAATCTCTTGAATCCATTCTCCATTATCGAGTACGTATAATCATCAAGACCGTCGCAATAAGCCTTGGCTGTAAGATTCGTATTGAGTACAGGACCTGTAAACAGTGATATCGAGATATCATCGGTAAAATCAAAACGATAACCGAAGTTCAGCGGAATGCGGAATCCGCAGTTCCTTATAGATCCGTCATATACGCTGAGAATACCGTCTCCGGTTCCCGGCATGGCAGGATCGAATACTTCTATATCATTGTCAAATGTATCGTAAAAGAAATGGACACCCGGCTCGAAGAAAAGATTCTTCCATATAGGAATATTGTATACGGCACCGATCGTAAATCCGGCTCCATTACCATATGAATCATCGGCAGTCCCGGCTACCGAACTGATGTCAAGTCCCAGACGCAGACCTATATAAGGCTTGTTGTCAGGATTCTCTATCAGATAATTCTGTGCGGTCGCCATTCCTGAAAGCGCTGTGGCCGCGATAAGCGCGAGTACTATTCTTTTCATAATTATCAAATTAAGTTAATAGTCATACACAAGTTCTATATCATCTATATACAGCACACTTCCGTTTCCGCCGGTAAAATAGTCACCATACTTTGACGCCGATGCCACTATAAGGATATAGTTGGGAACACGCTGTGTCGAGGTATATTTCAGTTCAAATTCAAACGGTATATAATCCTTAACAGTCTCACCATACTGAATGTTTCCGTAAGCCACGACTTCACTGCCAGAGGGATCAAAAAGATGACGGTCCTTCGGGTTGGTACGTATCTCGAACGGCTCGTCACTGTCTATGAGCGCCGACCACACTATGCATGTGTCGGGGCGGCCCTTGAGATAATCATATTCTGCCGAAGCATGACTTATATCGGCACAGTTATACTTGAGGTATCCGCGCACCTTGGTCGGACGCTGGGTGAACGGTCGTCCGAAACTCAGGACTCCGTTGGTTCCTTCCGTACGCACATAATACCCGGCAAAGATATTGCCGGCGGCAATCTTGCCGAGAGCTCCGATACCCACGAACTTCGTCTCGAGCCTGGCAGCCTTACCCTTACCCGTAGGGGTATCGTCGGTGGGCATACTGTTGCTTTGTCCCAGTGTAGTCGCTCCCTTGTTTCCGGTATCCCAGTATTGCACGCCACCCTCCTGCCAGGGATTCCAGACCTTACCGTTGAGCCACCAGTACTCAAAGTCGGCATCAGGCACCTGAACATCCCGACCGGTAGTGAACACGACTTCAGCAGCATATTCATCGTCACTGAAAGCCCTTACCGCATACTCTGTCTCCGGTTCCAGATTAATGATACGGGCAGTAAGACTACCGCCGTTGGATGTGATCCAGCCGGCCGGCACCCGCGTCCATTCCTCCACATCTGCACGACGATACTCGAAGCCGTTGTCCCTGCCCTCCTGAGCCTGGGCATAAGCCCAGGCCACACGGGTCCATGCATCACATCTGTCTGTGGTGACAGTGCTGGCCGTGACCTCGGCATATATAGTCCAGATCTCTTCACGCCCATGGTTGATGATGCTGAGTTCCAACGGACTGGACAGGCTTATGGTCCCTCCGTCAATCTCTGGTGTCACAGTCGACCCGACTGGACCGAGTTTCATTGATGTAACCCGCAGCCGGGTAAGATCAGTACCCTCGGGGAGTGTGACTATCACTCTATGGGCGGGAACATCTATGACACTTGATCCTATCTGTCCGGCCACATTGAAATACCGCTCGATATTCTGGGTAGCCTTAAGTACCCACCAGTACTCCTGATATATCTTCAGCATCACAGCCTGCGGTTTGGTCATATCGATAGGATGGTCAAGAACACCCGCCTCGACTGTCGCACCCGGAGTGACCGTATAGCCGGTAACATTCATCGCATAGATATCGGCGGTCTCCCCGAGCGAGATATTGACCACTCGTGTAGCCGAGTCTATAACCGCCGGCGCAGCCTCATCTTCAACGGTAAATGTCAGAAAATTCGGCTGGATACGCGGATATGGTATATCGTTCTTGATACAGCCTGTGAACGCAATGGTGGCAGAGAGCAACACCGTGACAAGAATATGTATATTGAATCTGCTCATCTGGAATAGGTTATACCGGCATCCTTATATATGGATCGACATGCCGAAGTTGATGTTGAAAATATTGAACTTGAAGTTGGCTCCGCTTGAAAAACGGGATCCCTCTTCAACGCCATCTGTCCACTGGTGCTCGTTCTTGAGTTTCATTCCGAAAACTCCGAACGACACATTGAATGCGACATTATCCTGAATAAATATAGCCAGACCGGGGCTGAAATTGAGACTCGCCTCTGTGATGTTTGTACGCGTATCTTTCATTTCGCCGTCATATAGTCGCTTGAAGCGGGAAGAACCGCTGCCGAACGACAGGTCGACCTCATTGAAGATACCGAAACGCTTCATGCGCCCCAGTCCGACATAATTACGGTAAAAGAAACCGGCACTATAGACCTGAGAATAATATGATATGTCTGCCAGATTGAAGTTCATGTCATCGCTGAAATCAAACGACAGCGACCCGAGATTTCCTTTCATACGGGTGAAATTGAACTTGATGCCTACAGTCTGGTTATTACGTATAGCATAGCTTATTGTCGGCTTTATAGAATAGGCCTTGATTCCCATGTCAAGATCCTTGATGATTGAGAGAACCTGAACATCGTCACTTGAAAACTCTCCATAAGAGGCCGTCAGACCGAAAGCCCACTGCCCCCGGGGTATGAACAGATAATTATAAAGTCCGCGGTCATAACGGCCATAATTGGTCTGCGGGAGTATGATGCTGATTGTATCGCCACCCACGATTACCATCTCATCATCAAGCGCATCACGCACCATTACTGTTGAGTCTACCGGAATCTTAGGATTATCACCGAGAATACGCTTTATGATATCCGGTGACGCGGTTGGACTCTCGACATCTCCGGCCAACGATGATATGGAACAGGCGAAGCCTAAAACCACAGGCAGTATGTATCTGAGTATTTCCATCGTTTACAGGTAGAAGGCAACGCCAAAGGTTATTGAAAACAGATTGATCTTAAAATTGGCCGACTGGTTATTGCGACGGGCCACATAGACCTGGTCGGTCGTCGACTTGGTCCTGGTATAACTGAAGCCCAACACTCCCACATTTACCTCTATAGCAGAGTAGTTGTTAAGAAACATGATCATACCCGGAGCCAGCCCTACGTCAAGGTCAAACGACCGCTCATAGGTACCGGTCACATCATCACCCGAACCATTGCAGAGTTTCGACTGGCTTCCTCCGATCTGAAGCTGTACCTCATTGAACATACCGAAGCGTTTGTTGTTTCCGAAACTTATGTAATTTCGGAAAGCGGCCATACCCGAGTAGCTGTGACTCAGACTGTAAAGATTATCGATATTATAATCGGTATCTGACGCCAGCACAAAACGGGCCTTGTCGACCCGCATCAGCGTACGCTTGTAAGCGAAACGGCCACCGGCTGTAAGATTGTCCCTGAAACAGTACATCAGCATCGGACTCACCTTGAAAGAATAAGAATCCCCCTTGATATTCTCGAGTACAAAGAACTGATAGTTATCATGACTGGCCTGCGACCAGCTCACGCTCACCCCCGTAATCCATTGGCCGCGCGGTATGAATGAGTATTGCTCCAGTCCTCGCTTGAATTGCTCCTGGGCACAGACCGCAGCCGTGTCCGTGATACAGACAAGCAACAGAAGCATGATACGAGTGAAAAATGATCGGATTGACTGGTTCATTGATTGGATGATAGGTGCTATTCTTGTTTTTTTGCAGATTGGTCCGACAGACCGGCCCCGTCGGAATCATCTGGCCGGTCAGCCTGATCGGCCCCGTCTGAGGGGGCTTCCGACAGAACCGGTTCCGACGACTCGTCCGACTCTGACTTTTTACCTGGGATAGGAGGCATTTCGGCCGGAACATCAGTGGCAACCACATCAATTATACCACCGTTGGCCCGACGGGTTTCCGACTCGGCCTTGGCGGCCGCGGCCGAACGAGCGGCAAGGATCTCGTCAGTACGTGACGTCCACTGACGTTTGCCGAATATACGTTCGACATCCTCGGTGAAAATAACTTCACGCTTAAGCAGTACCTCAGCCAGTTCGGCATGCCCTTTGGCATGCTCTTCCAGTATCTTCTTGGCCCGCTCATACTGCTCATTGATAATACGCGATACCTCCTCGTCAATGAGACGGGCTCGGTCATCGCTGTAAGGTTTGGAGAAACCATAGTCCTGCCCTGTCGAATCATAATAACTCAGATTGGGCAGACGCTCGCTCATACCATAATATACGACCATGGCATAGGCCTGCTTGGTAACCCTCTCCAGATCGTTGGCGGCACCGGTCGATATACGCCCGAGAAACAGCTCCTCTGCTGCACGTCCGCCAAGAGTGGCACACATCTCGTCAAGCAGAGCCTGGGTTGGTGTGATCTGACGCTCTTCCGGCAGATACCACGCCGCTCCGAGAGCTTTGCCACGGGGCACGATCGTAACCTTGACAAGCGGATTGGCATACTGCAGATGCCATGACAATGCGGCATGACCGGCCTCATGGATGGCAATGGCTTTCTTCTCCTCGTCGGTAGTTATCTTGGAACGTTTCTCGAGTCCGCCTATTATACGGTCTACAGCGGCGATAAAATCCTGCTTGTCAACAGCCTTCTTATTATTACGTGCCGCTATCAGGGCCGCCTCGTTACATACGTTGGCTATATCGGCACCCGAGAAGCCTGGAGTCTGACGCGCCAGCAACTCGACGTCAACGTTAGGAGCGACCTTGATTTTGCGTAAGTGTACATTGAATATGGCAACACGGTCGTTAAGATCCGGCAGATCGACATATATCTGTCGGTCAAAACGTCCTGCGCGCAACAATGCCTTGTCGAGGATGTCGGCACGGTTGGTAGCGGCCAGAATAATCACACCGCTGTTGGAGCCGAAGCCATCCATCTCGGTAAGAAGCTGATTGAGTGTGTTTTCACGTTCATCATTGGCTCCCATATTGGGATTCTTGCCACGGGCTCGTCCCACGGCATCGATCTCGTCGATGAAAACGATACATGGCGCTTTTTCCTTGGCCTGACGGAAAAGGTCACGCACTCGCGAAGCACCGACTCCGACAAACATCTCTACGAAGTCACTGCCCGACATAGAGAAGAACGGCACATTGGCCTCACCTGCCACAGCCTTGGCAAGCAGAGTCTTACCTGTTCCGGGAGGGCCCACGAGCAGTGCGCCCTTGGGGATCTTGCCTCCGAGGTCGGTATACCGTTGCGGGTTCTTGAGGAACTCGACAATCTCCTCGATCTCGGTCTTAGCCTCCGACAATCCGGCCACATCCTTGAAAGTCACCTGTATAGGTCCGTCTTTATCAAAAATCTGAGCCTTTGATTTGCCGACACTGAACACACCGCCGGGTCCGCCGTCACGGTTGCTCATACGACGCATGAAATAGATCCAGAAGAATATTATCAGCAACAGCGGACCAAACGACCATAGCATGCCTCCCCATCCGCCGTCATTATTGTAATCGACATTGACAAAATCCCTGCCGCGACTCGACTGCCATTCTTCAAGTTTTTTTTCAAAAGCCACACTTGAACCGATCTTCGTGGTTATACGGGCATTTTTCAGGTCTTCCTGAGTAAATTTAGAATTGGGATATAATGCCTTGAACAGAGAGTCTGAGAGATATGCCTCTGCAAATTCACGCTTATTGTAAATAACCAGTTTCTTGACACCACCGTTGGCGGCGGCAACAGAATCACTCATTACTTTGCCAAAGCGGTCATATGAGACCTCCTCATTGGCGGCATTCTGATCCATCCAGAACATACCGCCAAGAAACAGCAGTATGACGGCATACATCCAGTACAGACTGAATTTTATAGTTTTTTTCTTTTTGGGCTCGGGCATAAGTATTTAATTATGTGTGTCTTACACTATTTAAAGATGAATTACAGATTAGACCTCATCGACAACCGATATACTGATTGACAGCAAATTACATCAATCCAGATCGGGGATATGGGTTATGACCGCATCGCTCCACAGTTCCTCAAGATTGTAATACTGACGAGCCTCCCGCGTGAAAACATGAACCAGAGTATCACCGTAATCAATGACAATCCACTGTGCATTACGGTAACCGTCATAGTTATATGGCTTTACACGGGCCTTTTCAAGCAGATACTCGCGGATGCTGTCAGCTATAGCGGTAACCTGCATTGATGAGTTACCCTGACATATGATGAAGCGGTCGATCGTAGTTCCGTCAACCTTATCCATGTCAACGATAGTTATGTCACGACCTTTACGTTCCTGTATTCCCTCAATTATGAGTTGCCTGATATCAATATTTTCTGTCATAAATAAAATTGTGCGCTATTAATGTGCAAAAATAATGAATTTTTTTGATAGATTAACCGACTCTTCCCTAATATAACAAATTCGATGCCAAAAAGTCATCCCGACCTCATCTTTTCAGAATATGTTTATTAAACTAAGACATATTCTCAAAAACTGTTCAAACAGAAATTACTCGAAACGCATCACCCGTGCAGGCGATATTCTTGCTACCGTATGAGTCGGTATTATCATGATTGCCAGGGAAAGAAGAGCCGCTCCGACGTTAAGGGCAACTATACCTGTCCAGTTAAACTCTACCGGTACCGAATTGAGATAATAGGCTTCGGGATCAAGTGGCACCAGCCTGAACTGCCACTGAATCCACACAAGCAGCAGTCCCACCATATCACCGATAAGTATCCCCCGGAGTACCACCCGCTCGGCCATATACAGGAAAACCCGGGCAATCAGACCATTATCGGCCCCCAGAGCTTTCAGCGTACCGATAAGACGTACACGCTCCAATATCATTATAAACAGGCAGGACACAAGGGTCACTGCCGCCACACACCCCATAAGCGCCAATATCACAATCACATTGGTATCAAGAAGGTCAAGCCAGTTGAAATACATCGGATCCTGCTCAAACACATCACTGACAGCAAGATAGCAGTCCGTGGCATCGCTATAGAAAGCATCTGTGGCAACCCGCTGCATAGCCTGTCGTACAGAGATAATTCTATCCGGATCAACACCTCGTATCTCAATAGCGCTTCCCTGAACGGAATCAAGGTCACACAATGGGCGTGCAGCATCCATCGACATGAATGCCAGCAACTTATCATATTCATTGAAGTGGGAATTGTAAATCCCGGCCACGACAAAACGTCTAGTACGTAAATTATTGTCACTGAAGAAGTAGCCGTTTACCCGATCTCCGACCGAGAGTGCAAGGGCACTGGCGGTAGTTCTGGATATGACAATATGGTACCGGGTAGAATCGACACTGTAATCAGGCAACACACCCGACTCCAGATTTTCAACGATAAACGAATCAGCCATATCGCCATCAGAAGCCTTGAAAATCAGACCGGCGAACTGACTGTCGGTCTTCAGTATTCCAGGCTGGCGTATAGTCAGTTCCGCTTTAGCTCCCTCCGGCAACTCCTTACCGATCATATCGAAAAGAGCCGGCGTGAATGACACACCGACAGACGGTTCTGATTCATAGCCTGACGTTGGCTGGACCGGACACATGGTGACCTGTGCATCAAACCCCATTACCTTACGCGTGATCTGATGCCTGAAACCGGGGACAATAGCCAGAGTAACCAGCATTATGGTGATTGACAATGAGATGCCTACAACAGCTATCGTTACAGCCGGGGAGCGCCGTGACGTTCCGGGACTACCGTCAGCCGAACGGCCGAGACTGAGTCTACGCGCTATCAACAGGCTTACCCTCATGGCTCCACACGGCCAGGGTAGGCCTTCAACGCTTCACGAAGTACCACAAGAGCATGTCCAAGATCCTCTTTGTTAAGCACATAAGCCATACGAACCTCATTACGGCCATGTCCCGGCGACGTATAGAATCCCGATGCGGGAGCCATAAATACAGTGGCTCCTTCATACTCGAAGTCACTGAGACACCAGCTGCAGAACCGGTCGGCATCGTCAACCGGCAGGCTCACGACTGTATAGAACGCACCCATAGGTATCGGAGAATAGCATCCGGGGATACGGTTAAGACCGTCAATCAGGAACTTACGACGCTCGACATATTCGTTATAGGTACGCAACATATAGTCGGCCGACGTATCTATCGAGGCTTCGGCCACAAGCTGACCCAACAATGGCGGGCTGAGACGGGCCTGGCAGAACTTCATGACATTCTTCTTAAGTTCCTTATGCTTGGTAATAATAGCCCCGATGCGTATTCCGCACTCGTTATAACGTTTTGACACTGAATCAATAAGGACCACCTGCTCCTCTATTCCCTCAAGATGGAAAGCCGAAATGTAGGGTGCTCCCGTATAACAGAACTCACGATACACCTCGTCACTGAACAGAAACAGGTCATGTTTCCTGACAAGATCACGTATCTGCTCCATCTCGCGGCGGGTATAAAGGTATCCGGTGGGATTGTTGGGGTTACATATGAGTATACCCTTGGTTTTCGGAGTGATAAGCTCCTCAAACTTTTCGACAGGGGGCAACGAGAAGCCATCCTCGATCGACGATGGCACTGTTACGATCTTCGCGCCGGCCGAGATAGCAAACGCCATATAGTTGGCATAGGCCGGTTCAGGAACAATAATCTCGTCACCCGGATCCAGACAGGCCATGAAAGCGAAAAGCACAGCCTCCGATCCTCCTGTGGTGACTATGATATCATCGACATCGACGTTGATGTTGAACTTGTGGTAATACTGTTCCAGCTTCCTGCGAAGCGACAGGAGACCCTCCGACGGGCTGTATTCCAATACCTTGCGGTCAATATGTCTCAAGGCCTCGAAAGCCTCGGGAGGTGTCGGCACATCGGGCTGACCGATGTTGAGATGATAAACCTTTACACCGCGGGCCTTTGCGGCATTGGCCAGCGGAACAAGTTTTCGTATAGGTGATGCGGGCATTATTTCGCCGCGATGAGAAATCGTTGGCATAATCAGTCCATGAATGGTTTTGAATTTGCAAAGATAGCGTTTTCAACTCAAAAAATATGTTTTTAAGAAATTTTTGATTGCATCTGACTCATTGGTTAAGCTACATTTTGTAATTTTACATCATAAATGAACAATTACCTAATATTAAGGATATATGAAGAAAACACTTCTTACCCTGTTGATAACTCCGATTATTTTTATGAGTCACGCTGAAAACAAACTACTCAAGCCGTTTGACACTCCGCTGTCAACAGCTCCATTCTCCGAGATAACAGTCAAAGATTATGCCGAGGCTATAGATCTGGGCATTGAGAAAGCCAACCGGGAAATCGAGGCCATATGCAACGCTCGGTCAGTTCCCGACTTTGACAATACCATTGTAGCTCTGGACCGCACGGGTTCGGATCTCAATCGCGCTCTGGGACTTTTCTACAACCTTTGCGAGGCCAACAGTGACGACGAGATGATGGAACTGTCTCTGAATGCCGCACCAAAACTAAGTGCTTATTCTACAGGAATCATACTCAACGAACGTTTATGGAACCGTGTGAAACAGGTATGGGATAACCGTAGCAGGATGAATCTTGACACCGAGGACATGATGCTGCTTACCAAGACTTACGACAGCTTTGCTCTGTCGGGCGCCAACCTGCAGGGTGATGACCGCGAGAAGTACAAAGCGTTGTCGTCAGAACTTTCTGAACTCACAACACGCTTCGGGCAGAATGTCCTGAAAGAACTTAACACTTACGAGATATGGCTCACAGCCAATGACCTTGACGGCCTGCCGGCCGACCTTATAGCCGAAGCGGCTGCATCGGCCGCCGAGAAAGGACGTGACGGTGAATACCGCTTCACTCTCGCCGCGCCCACCTACATGGCATTCATGAAATACAGTTCCCGTCGCGACCTGCGCGAGAAGATGAACCGCCTTTACACCGGCCGTAACATCAGGGGCGAATACAGCAACATGGAAATAATGAGCCGTATAGCCGCCATACGTCTCGAGATTGCCAACCTGCTGGGTTCAAAGACCTATGCCGAGCAGTCGTTAAAGCGCACCATGGCCGGATCCCCAAAGGCAGTATACGATCTTCTTGACAAACTGCGCGATGCCTACACCTCGGCCCTGCAGGCCGAGATGGCCGAACTGACGGCCTATGCCTCGGAACTTGAGGGAGAACCAGTCACATTGATGCCATGGGATTACAGCTATTACAACAACAAACTGAAAAACGCCAAATATGCCTATGACGAAGAGGAGCTCCGCCCCTACTTCGAGCTGTCCAATACGATAAAAGGCGTATTCGGACTTGCCACAAAGCTATACGGTGTCACATTCAGGAAACGAGATGACATCGAGGTATATCATCCTGATGTCACTGCATGGGAAGTATCTGACGCCGACGGCGACTACTTAGGTGTTCTCTATACCGACTTTTTTCCGCGCGATTCAAAACGTCCGGGAGCATGGATGACCAATTTCAGAGAGCAGAGCCACGATGCAGACGGAAACGACATACGCCCGCACGTGTCAATCGTGATGAATTTCACCAAACCGACCGCCGACAAGCCTTCGTTGCTCACCCCCTACGAGGTAGAGACGTTCCTTCACGAATTCGGCCACTCGCTCCACGGTCTTCTGTCAAAATGCAAGTACGAGTCACTGGCCGGCACATCCGTCTACCGCGACTTTGTCGAACTACCGTCACAATTCAACGAGAACTATCTGACAGAGAAAGAATTTCTCGATGGTTTCGCACGCCATTACATTACCGGAGAACCCATCCCTGCCGAACTCGTCGACAAGATCGTGAAATCGGCCCAGCATGGAGCCGCCTACCAGTGCATACGGCAGCTCGGCTTCGGCTATACCGACATGGCCTGGCACACTATCACCGGACCGGTAACCGATCCCGTTACATTCGAGACCGAGGCTCTGAAGGGAGTACAGGTATTTGCACCTGTTGAAGGATCGATGATCTCGCCACAGTTCAGCCATATCTTCTCGGGAGGCTACGCCGCCGGATATTACAGCTACAAATGGGCCGAAGTGCTTGACGCCGATGCCTTTGCCAAATTCAAGGAAAACGGGATCTTCGACAGTAAGACAGCCCGTCTGTTCCTCGACAACGTGCTGAGCCGTGGCGGTAGCGAAGATCCGGCCGAACTATACCGTCGGTTCCGAGGTCAGGATCCGACAATCGACGCGCTGCTCCGTCGTGACGGCATCACACCCCTGCCATCGCTAAAATCAGTGAAAGACTGACACATAACAAATATAATTCCGGCTTAGAATCAGGAGTTCCGCTTAAGCGGAACTCCTGATTCTTTCATAACAGCACCGACATCCACATAAAAATCACGCATACGCAATTCATTGTAAGTCCTGTTTTATTGGATAGGCCATCATTTTAGCTTTATGTCACTTGTGACACTTTTCTTCAATCGGCTGTTCAATATGTCGCAAATCTCTTTTCCTGTCATTGTCAGATTGTGAACGGGGATATTTTCTATTGCTCCGGTTTCTTTGAAATTAAATGTCCTCAATCTCTGCTTGAAATTCAAAATCGGTTATCGGTCGGGTTCATTGTTGTTGAGGAATTTTCGGGCTGATGTTATTATGTCTTTCCATGATGTCGTGCCAAGATCGAAGGAAATAGCGCGGTCATAATCACTTTCAAGTCCTTTGTCCGAGGCTTTACGCATCGGTACTACTTCCAATGTACGCCCATCATGTTTAATATGCACGCTCGTCGAGTGCAAGTATAGCTGTCGCCATGAACGTTGCTTCATTGCCTTGATTAGCTCCGAGGATTTCAGTTCCACATACTTTTCATGCAGACTTGCATTGAAAATATCCATCAGAGTGTCCTCAAACGTCCCATTATCGCAGTCAAGGGGAAGGAATTTAATCGGATAACTCATGTTGACATAATATATTGTCACAAATATATACTCCTTGTCGGTGCGGTATATCAAGCACGCCCCCGACCGTTCAAGTTCCGGGCAACGGTAATTATATCGTCGGTTAATCTTCTGCCAACGAATAACCGCCAGTATAACGGCAAGAATTACAAATACGGAAACGAATCCATACGAAGGGCCGTCGTAATACTCAAACACAGTCATATTGTTTTCCGGATTGTCTTTCTGATATACCACGCCAATACTGTCACCAATAGCAAGACCCTTGACAGCATAGTTTCCTCGGTATCGCAAACTATCAACATTGAAATAATAATCAATACGGGGTGTGTTACCAATACTATAGACCTTTGATACTACCGTTTTTGTGAAAACAGGATTGGATGCTACGGCGTTATGTTTCCGACCATCGAAATACAGTGCGACAATAGAAATTGGCACAAGAATCAGCATCATAGTGGCGATAGGCAACCATATATCACCGCGCTGCCCAAAGAAAAACCGATATGTCTTGCTGTCTGATTTCATTTCTTTATCCATGTTGGTGGACACCGAAGGATTCCAGTTTCTTCTCATCAAGATTGATTAGCACATCGACTGCATCGCTTCCGCCATCTTCAATCCAGATCAGCTGGCCTTTATCTTCAGAATCATCGGAAGCGATATAATCCTCTACTATTTTTTTGCTTATGAGTATCACCATAGCATAGTTAGTATCCCCATATTTCCAACCGAAATATTGCCGACGGTATCGCTCGTAGGGATATGCCATATATTCCAGCCAACCTCCTGGATTGTCTATAAAATAGTCGCCATCGGCAGCTGGATGGAGTCGGCGAAATGCTTTATCAATATTTCACGAGCCGTTTCATATTGCGATTGTGTGAGCTGAAAAAAATCGGGACGCTCTATTGCGTAAAACCCAAGCTCCCCATTATCATAATCGCTTATAATCACATCATCAGCCTCCTTTGGAATCGCAATCATGTAATTCTCAATCGGCGAGCCTTCCGAAATATCGCTCCATCTGTCTTTCCTGCTATCGTAAACATAATTGCCATACTCATGTCCCACGCATAACGTATAAGCATTCTTATCGCAGGAATATCTAAGATGAACATTATCATTTGCGAACAGGCTATCATTATCAATGCTGACATTAATTTCGCTTAAAGTTTTCGGGTATTGTCCGTGCCGGACGTGGAAAGCCTCAATATTATCAATAACTTGATTTTCGGGATAATTCCTGACACTCACAGTCAAATATAGCAAACCTGTGCCAAGCATCAACAATGCTACATATACCAGTCCTTCAATCTTCAGGATTTTCGTTTTTTCTTTGCTCGGCAATTTCTTCAAGAAAAGAAGAGGAATCTGTGATATTATGAAGGTAATTACCGTTACAACCAATGCTCCGATGAAACGGTAACTTACATATTCTCGCCATGGATGGAGATTTATGTTTAGTCTCTGTTCTCCCAGTCCCATCAGACTAAAGAACAGAGCAAAGAATAGCCCTGACAACAGAAGCATCAAGCATACGGTCTTGAAAATATACAGTCCCGGCCTCGGCCACTTGACCATAAAGCCGACAAGCAGGATAATAACGCATATAATTATAATAATCTGAATCATACTCTATTTTGAGATTTTATTGACAATAAACCATAAAAGGAATACTAATCCTGATGATACGACAAAAGAGAGGATTGTCAAAGGAGTTACCCACGGCCAACTTTTGTAATAGAATGTCTTCAATCTTGTTAGATCCGTCACAGCAGAGGGGGTTCTTCTCTGAGCTTCACTGAGTGATTTATATTGTGTTATGCTGTCTGTCTTGGTGTCTATTACAAAGTAACTTCCGGGTGTATCGGTATCGTCGATGTCATATCTCTCTCCCGAAATAGAATCGCCTGAAACCTTGATTTTAGTAACCCATTCAAATACGAACTTTCCGTCTTTATAGAGATATCCGGTAAAACATTCACGGTCGAAACGATCTGCCGGAGATTCTATCTGATAGCCGTTAGGCAAATCGGTCTTATAGTATCCATCCATTCCGCAACCGGTGTCAAAGATTGATGCACAGGCGAAACCTCCGATTAGACAAGTGAAATAGCACGAGTATATAAACACGAATGGCGATAACAATGCCAGTATGGTATTACGTTTCCGATGTTTCCTGCTTCGCCAACATACAATACCTGCCAATGGCAGTGCAATCGCTACTGCCAGCAAAGTAATGATTATCAGTTGTATTATAATTACGATTAATATCATTGTTTTAGCGGTTTAATAATCAAAAGGATAACATATACCCATAATGCGACAGTCACTCCCCACGCCCCAATAGTCCATTTTCGTCAGACTGTCGGCGGTAGATTCATAAATTCACGATAATAACTTTTAGCTCTTTTCCCATCAACCATAAACTGCAATATGACAAGTATGGCCAGTGAAATCCATGCCAAAGTAAAATCATTCATGAGGAATATCCATGAGAATCCAATAGCCATAAGTATGCCGCTAATAAACGCCACATCAATAAATTTCCAAATGTTTTTATCAGTCGGTTTCATATCACTTTTCTGTATTCTGCGTCTATTTTTGAAATTTTATTCGACGAGCCATCGACTTCAATAAATATTCCGTCAGTTATGTTTTCATCTTTTGGATTTGGCTTAAATTCAACCATAAATGAATATTTATCCAGAGGGGGTCCTGAAAATCCGTCTTGAGGTTCAATTTTAATTGTTTTATAGGCGTATTGGAAGTCGGTATCATCAGAAACGATTTTAATTGTCCCTGCGGCAAGTTTATCGGCAACTTCTTTCGTGCAGTAATAACCGAATAATCGTTTCAAGTCATCGGCAGAT
The DNA here is from genome assembly GCA_910584665.1 of uncultured Muribaculaceae bacterium. Lineage (GTDB taxonomy): Bacteria > Bacteroidota > Bacteroidia > Bacteroidales > Muribaculaceae > JAAVFS01. The sequence goes on from CAJUBL010000005.1 coordinate 50,781, forward strand.
GCCCCGACAGCCCGTTCGTTAAGATAGAGAGCCATGAATTCAGCCACTACACAAAAGCCATCAGCACCCATGTATTCCTGTAGAACAATGATATCGGATTTACCATCAGGCAAAATTTGGTACAGCATATTCCAGCCATCGTCAGTATCAGGGAGAAAACATCCAAATGACACATAAATAGCGGAATCCGAAGCCCAAAAGACATAACCTCCCCATTGCATAATATATTCTCCTTCGTTACCGACTACATCCATTGTCCGTATTTCCTTGTCGGCATATACTACCTTTTTGTCATACGACAGAGTGAGATAGACTGACGAATCTCTGACAGCCCAGTCATGTCGCCTAACGGTTACATCATTGGAATCTTTTAATGCTTTGACAGTCCAATGCCCGATAACGGTATCTTCAATTACCCTGCCTCTTATTTGTTCAGACTTGTTTTCATTTACAGAATCCTCAATCGTATATTGTGACATAGTATCATCGGTCTTACGTCTTCCGTTGCAAGCCACAATCAATATTGATACGATAAATGTAAGAAATACAACATTAATAAAATTTCTCATATTTAACTCTCTTTCATTCAGATCCTACGGTTAATGCTTTGACAGTATAATTCCAACTCCATAGATATGCAGCCCATAGGAGTAATATCGTTATCGTCAGACATATCGTAAGACTAATGCCGATATCTCTCTTACCAGCTCTTATCATATTAGTAATTTGAGCCAAAAGCAGAATCAAATTGAGAATCAGAAATGTGCGATTTACGAATGCCGAACCTCCTGCAAACAATACGCCAAAGGTTATTACCCACACTATTACGGATAACACCACGATAATCCATTTTGCTTTATATATCAGTTCCATTATTCTGCCTTTTATATATGAATTGATTTGGCAACACATCAGATTCGGTATTATATCTATCGAAAGATGGTTTTACATATTCCTCAAGATTATGTTCTATCTCATCCTCCCATAGCTTCAACAGATCGGTATCAGAAGTGATACAATACCATTTATCCTCATGCACAGGCAGTAAATTTCCGATTCGTTCTCTAACAGCGCACTCATATTCTTTCGGGAAAGAGGGCACAATCCCGGCGTGTTTGGAGTCGTAATGCTCCAGCCAAAAACTATCGGTATATATGCCTATGTTCAAAGTAAATCTGATTATCTCCTTGTTATTCCATTTGTCATTCTGTATATTCACGCAATATCCAATCGCTTCATTTCTTTTGAAGAAATGATTGCCACGCCTTTTGAAATCATCATCTTTAAGGAAATCTGCGATTTTGTCAAATATGAAAGTCCCGTTGCCTTGCAGATCCATTTTGGGTAAAGATGGTTTATCAAATCGCCACAACAATGCCATACCAAGCAATATTATTGAGCCAAATATCGGAGTGTGCCATGTTATTGTTTGTTCAGTAGGATTATGGAATCGACAAGTCGCTATGCTTGTTGAACTGACATTTCCCACAAACATAATCAGTCCTATGCACAGCAATATAGCCGAGCATGTCAGGAAAATTGCAAATCCTCTCCGATGAAACCTATTGCTTGCGTCCTTTTTCATTTCGATGGATTAAACAATAGCCGGTTATTATATGCGAAATCATCATACAGGCTATCTACATGATGAAGCTGTGGCTGATCGATGCCTCGTTTGTTGAGGGCTGTCAACCATTCCTCTCTCGTTTCATGCCATTCAACAGAGTCAGTCGGCACATCAATTATAACAAAGCGCCGTATTTCCCAACCGTCATATTTATGACTTGGCATCTCCTTTAATGGAGTGAGATTTTCTGTATAATAAAGATATATTACAGAATCCTGCAATCCAACGCTCTCTACTGAACGCCGGACCGTGACGAGTGAAAATCCACCGAACTCATCTTTGTTATCGCGACGGATGCAGTCCCACACTTTCCCATCATCACCCCATAGTGTAGAACATAATTCATACGGTGCAATCAATGGCACACGGTAATAATCCCATGCGCCCGGATCAGAATAAAAGTCGGTGCGGAAAGTGGCATTAATTTCCTCTTTAATACGCTCCTTAACAGTTTCGTATTTAGACTTTATTCTTGAACAACCGCACATCAGTACAATAGAAATGCAAAAAAACAAAGTTATTCTCATCGCTTGCCTCCTTTCCGATTTATCAGCCAAAGTAATCCGCCCCAGAACAACACATTGCCGCCCACAAGCAGAATGTTGGCAGTTCTGCCCGGAGAATCGAAACAGAATATAGTGCTGAACAAGAATAGAAAGACTATGACAGCCGATGCTATTGCTTTACCGAGCTGTTCCATGCCTATTTCTTTTTGTGTTTGAACTTGATGGTTTTCCTGGCGTTACGCTTGGGATATTTGACCTTGATTATTACCGGATCATCATAGCTCTCGGCTGTAATACGGAGGGTAGCTTCTTTCAGCGGCTTTCCTGTATCGTCATCTTTTAGACCGATGCAATAGTCCCAAGGGATTGAACATGGGTGTTTATCACCATAATAGTCAGGGTAGATGTAATATGAATCTTCCTCTCCATTCTCGTCAATCCAGATCCGTTCAACATCAAAACTATCCAAGTCAATACGATTCCCATTTTCATCAAAGACATTCAGATCGAGATAATGCTCCTGTTTTTTGTTTTCAACCACTACCACATCATCAGTTAAACCCATCACGGCAGGATCAAGTGTGATTTCAACATTATTCATATCTTCCGTCACAACTATAATCTTCGATTCAAAACCGACATATTTCACTTCCAGTGTATCACCTATACAGACCGGCAAACCGAATTTTCCGTCTAAATCGGCAGTCGCGCCCAAACCTATTCGCTGATTGAAAATTGTCGCTCCTATCAATGGTTCTTTAACGACAGTACCATCCGGTAATGTATCTGCACTCAATACAGTTCCTTTCAGCTTGATTGTATCGGTCATGGCAGGAATGGCGCCTTTCATGAAAACTTTTGATTCATCAGATAACTGTGCACCTGATGTCATCGGCGACAACAATGTAAGAGCACCGGCCGAGATTCCGGCGAGTATAACGGCTTTACCCATGCGCTGACGGGAGCGAAGCTGCTGCTCAAGGTAGCGCACTTCGGCCTCGCATTTTGGGCATGTGCCGAGGCAGTCGCCCTTGTAACGACACTCCGAAGTTACATACTCGATGTCATTCGCCTCAGCTATCTGCCTACGGATTTCTTTCAATATTTTGCAGGTCTGCTTTCCTCGTGCCATAGTCAGTGTTTTCGGATTTGATAGGTGAATAAATCGAACCGGGTAAAGCCGAGAGCTTCAAGCGCAACACGGCTTGCCTCGCGGTCGGCATCAGTGTTGAACTCCGGTATCAGCGGTATGCGGATAACACAGTCATTCTGCCGCCCACTATCGGCTATCAGCCGGAGATTGGAGAGAACAAGGGAATTGTCTTGCCCGGTATAGGTGCGGTAAATCTCAGGATTCATGTCCTTGATGTCGATAATCAGTGTATTTACCACAGGGAGCAAGGATGCGATATTGTCTGCCGGGACATTGAGCGACGTTTCAAGATTTATCTGCCAGCCGTCACCGCACAGTTCGCGGAAGCATCGGATAAAACCGGGACGCAGGCACGGCTCACCGCCGCCGAATGTCACGCCGCCATTGGTGGCAAGGAAATAAAGCTCGTCGATGCGGACTTCCCGATACAGCGATTCGGAAATATATTCCCTGAATCTGTCACCATCGCCGAGCGACTGGGGATTGAGGCAATACCGGCAACGTAGCGGGCATCCGTGAAAAGCCACAAGCGTAGTGACACCGTCGCCGTCGGTAGAAAGGCGATGACGCGCTATACCGATAATTCTTACAAGACTGTTTTCCATACCGTGCCGATTTTCCAAGCCGTCATTCTACTTCATTATCCCATAGAGCCAAAGAATGGTTCACACTGCAAATTTAACGAGAATAAATGACTTCAGATATGACATTTGTCACATTCTTACGGGATATGATGATTATAATTTAAAATATATACTGAGCCTTTTACACAGACTGTAATGTTAATAAATATTTATTGCTCTTTTGCTAAAATATAGTTGTCTGTATGCGGATAGGTTAAATGCAATCTGAATCTGTGCGGTTTTCACGATTGTATCGTTCTTCGTATTCAGTAATAATTCGCTCAATATCCTTTTTAAGCTCCGGAATATGGCACATTACCAAATTCCACAGAAATGTCGGTTACACATTGTCGTAAGCGTGGATGATTCGGTTCCGTGTGTCAATTATGGCTCTCGCATTTGGAATTTCTACAGATGGGTCAGCTTTTTTTATTCGATTTATTGCCTCACCCATAATCTCTGTTTTGCGTTCAACTACGCATTTACGCATAATGTCTTTCTCAAACAAATCATATCGGTTGGGAAAGTCAACAAAGCAACTCTGCATATCGTTGATTGCGTCCAACACATCCTGGAGATATGTAAGGATTCCCTCAGTAGCCATAAATCATCTGTTTTGTACGGTTGACATTGGCAATGAAGTATTTGTTCCGAAGTCCTCCTTCTTCAATCAAATCAACCTTTCTACCGAAAAGGCTCTCCAATGCGTCACGAAAATCGAAGTAATTTGTAACATAATCCCACTTCTCATGGTCTGCGGTATCGAAGTCCACAAGTAAGTCCACATCGCTTTGGTCGTTGAATCTATCTGTAAGGATAGAGCCAAAGACAGCCAGAGTCTTGACCTTGTGCTTTCGGCAAAGGTCAATGATTCGTTGTAGATTCAGTTCAATCAACTTCATAGACTGTTGTGTTACACGTGCAAATATAGCGAATCTTTCTGATATATAAACGCTCTCCCACTAAAATCGTTGAACCATCCCACGGCTTTTTCATTTAAGATCTGATTACCCTTTCCCAAAAATATTGATATTTTATAGCAATTATACTGTTGGCGACGTGCACATTCAATGTCGGATTTATCAGCAATGGGATTAATCAACACAGGATGGTGAAAATCGTGGAGGGTGCACCGTAAAGCCAACGATACACCCTCCACGATTTCAATTGGGGTTATATAATCATGTCACTTCTCCATATCGAAGATGCTGAAGTTCACACTACCGTAGACACGATGTTCCAGAAAGTGGGGAAGCGATGAGAAATCGTATTTACGGCTATGCTCCATAATGAAAAGAGACGTCGGCTTCACAACCTTTGATTCAAGGATGGCCATCGGGATATCACCAAAGTCGGGCAAGTCATATGGAGGGTCAGCAAAAACTATGTCATAACCTGTCGTTGCGGTCCTGATGTATTGCATTACATCACCTTTCACAAGCCGCAGACGGTCGTTGGCGTTAAGCTCAGCCGCTACTTTGCGTATGAAATTATATTGAGTCGATGCCTTCTCGACGGCAGTCACCATGCTGCATCCGCGCGACAGGAACTCAAAGGTGACAGCTCCCGTGCCGGCAAAAAGATCAAGTGCCGTAGGCTCGCTGTCGAGATCAAAAAGATTCTCGATGACATTGAAAATGTTTTCACGTGCAAAATCAGTTGTCGGACGCGCGGTGATGTTGGTAGGAACATCAAATCTACGTCGGCCGTATTTTCCTCTTATTATTCGCATAGCGGTAATACTATCAGATCAGTCGGGGCATTCATGGCTGTGGCACCACCTGCACGGAACATTGCGGCCGGGAATATCGCCGGCATCACCGTAGGCAGATATTCACGCAACAGAGGAGTGAGCGAATCACGTACCTCGCGGTCACCGCTCAATACCACGGGCGCCTTACGGTCAATATCCATAGCCGAGCGCGTAGCCATTATATAATAGAGTGCATCGGCAGGCTCTATCCATTCATAGGTATTTGCCAGCAACAGTCTGTCGCTCTGATATAGTACGATATCGAGCGATCCACGACGCAGGTTGACATGACTGGTGAGCGATCCGGCTCCTCGATGTGTGCCGTGACAATAGCGCGTGAATCCCGACAGACGATGTATGAAACGAGCCCCGTTGAACGTTCGGGTTATAAAGTTATACAATTCGGTATCTATGAGATGACAAACCGATGCGTCAAGCAACGGCAACTCATCAATGATCAGTGCTTTGCCACATACCCCTGTCATCTCGTCCACAATATCGGCGACCAGATCCCTGTTCAGAGTCAGTTCGGTAGGCATTATTGCGAACAAGCCGCTACGCGAGACTATAGTGACTCGATTAAAATCATTAAGCAGTAACGGATTGTCATATACCGCCTCTTCAAAAGCCCCGACTGTATCCGTAGCATCCGGATCAACAGGTATCGATGAGACTACAAGTGAATGGTCCTCAATAGGACAATAAGCCATAACCTCGACACAATCAGTATCGGGGGCTATATACAGATTCCACAGTCTGGAATCATGTATCATGTCTTTATATAATCGCTGATAGGACGTCATCGGAATAGGTCGGAATGGTTAGAAACTGCGGCGCTGCATACCGCCGGCACCCTGACGGCCCTGACGACCCGAGCGGTTGTCAAACGGATTACGGTTGTCATAACCAGGCCGCCCCATGTCGTTACCGTATCCGTTGCCATAGCTGCCATACCCGTCACCATAGCCGTCTTCTTCCTCGTCATCGTATTCATCCGTGTCCCGAGGGTTCTTCTCCTTTGTCTTAGGCTTGTTCTTCTTGATAGCGTAGGGTTTCTGCATGTCTACAGCCAGTTCGTTCAGATCCCAGTCATTTGTCACATCCCAGTTTTTCTTCAGATTGATCTTCCTCGGATAGTAATATACATCCTCGGGCTGTATTCTGGCTTTAAGGTCACCGGTAGTCCACTTGCCGTCACCGTTGGCATCGACATATGCACGTGCATAATAAGTACCGGCCTGCAGAAATTCGATACGGGCCTTGCCACCGACAGCCTCAACTGTACGTATCGGAACATCGGAAGAGTTAAGAACCTCAACCATAATGCGGGCAGAATCAGGAATGCCTTTAAGATTAAAAATCAATGTCGAATAATCCTCGGCAGGACGTACCGAGATATCCTGTGATACAGGCTTGTTAAACAGTCCGCATACAGTGTGGACCGTAGCAGAATCGACAGACAGCCTATACTTGCCGCCGGCTTCCCACGGATATTCCATACGGTACTCCATGATGCGTCCGGTGCTGTCCGGTATGAGCCGTGGAGTCGGTAGAGGTTCCCACACTGTGTCTTTCTGCACCTCCAGATGCCATGCATCGGGATCATAGTGGTCCAGAGGCTGTCCCATGGTAATGAACAGCGGCAGATTGACCTCCTGTGTTCCTGACCCTATTTTGATATCCATGAAAGTAATCGGTGGCGGAAGTGTATCGGCATCATTCTCGGCATCTTTCTTTTTTTTCTTCTTCTCGGGCTTTGGTTTCTGAGACGCCTTCAGAAAAAATTTCAGCGTATCGGTTGTCCAGGACAACCGGTCGAGAGTATCCGTACGCTGGTAGCGTGCTGCTATAAGCAACGAGTCCTGTGACACGACAGCAGGATCTATAATCCAGTAGTCAAGACTATCGAGAGCAACCGAATGGTTGAGCACCGATACTCCGACAGAATCTATACGCTTTCCGGCATTCGGACCATTGACGATGGTCAGTTCCGGGAGCGAATCGGCAGGTGCGGCAAAATTTATTGATATTCGGTTTGAATCGGCACGACTGTAATCCTTAAGATATTGTGCGATATAGTTTTCGTTAAACCACGTGAGCAGAATGTCGTTAGGCAGATAGCGTACACCGGGCCTTGTCACGATGGAATCCGTTCCCTCTGACGACCGCAGTGTATCGGTAACCACTATATCTTCCACCGCCGGAGTCACTGTCGTGGAGTAAAACGCGACATCTTCCGAACGATCCCAATGATAGTCCCGATTCATATCATTGATAGCAAAAATATTATATGTCCCTGCCTTGAGATTGCGCACAGTAAACTGTCCGAGCTGATTTGTCTTGGCTATACGCAACATAGGGAGAGTCGATACCGCCGAATCCTCAAGATTGCTGTATACCCCTACAAGCATACCCTGAGCAGGCTCGAGATTGGAAGCCTGCAGTACCATACCGGAGATACGCAGAGTGTCTATAGTATCGCCTGTGGCAAAGTCCAGCGCAAAACCATCAAGAATGTTACCTTCGTTAAGATCACGTATGGCATCACTGAAATCGATTGTATAGGTGGTATTAGAAATCAGCGTATCCCGTATCTCTACCGAGAGTTTCCTGCCGTTGGAACTTATCACAGGCATCTGCTTCTGGGCTGGAGATACCACTACTTTGTTCATGATATCCTCGAGCTTGATATTCTCATCGAACACAGCCTCGATCTTTGTTCCGGAGAAACCGGTAGCACCCGGAGCAGGATTGCTACGTATATATACAGGAGGTGTCTCATCGCGCGGACCGCCCTCAGGCCTGCCGATACTGGCACACGAACAGACGAGAACCACCACACCCACCACAGGGAGCAGCATTCCCATACCCTTGAGAGTATAGCGTGCACCGGTTTTCATTACGATATCATCTTAAAAATCTCAAGTTCCAGCAGAAAGCTGAAACTTGAAAAAACGTGTACCCCGGAGCAGAATCGAACTGCTATCTAAAGTTTAGGAAACTTCTATTCTATCCGTTGAACTACCAGGGCATCGGTATCGGGGTACAAAGATAGATGAAAAAACTTAATCGAGCAATATACCGGTCGATTTTTTATCCGATGTTTTTATCTGACTTTGCGACCGGAGGTTTTCCGAAAGCTCTTACCGGCAATCAATACAGCATCTTTTTCAAATTATCTCCCGACGTAAAAAACTTTTCGCATTCTGCCGGTGTAAAACTCACCGTTTTTATATACATTTGCAGGTATGAAGAAATTTTCTGTTATTATTCCGGTCTACAATCGGCCAGATGAAATCAATGAATTACTTGACAGCCTGTCACGACAATCATATTCCGACTTTGAGGTTATCATCGTCGAGGATGGATCGACATTACCATGTCATGAGATTGTCGACCGATATGCCGGCCGCCTCGATATCAGATACATATATAAAGATAATGAGGGCCGGTCAATAGCCAGAAATGCAGGCATAGAAGCTTCGGACGGAGACTATCTGGTATTCTTCGATTCGGACTGCGTCATACCTCCGCAGTATTTCGAGTCTCTTAACAAATATCTGACCGCCAGTCCGGCAGACTGCTACGGTGGTCCGGATGCGGCGCATGACTCTTTCAGTGACACACAGAAAGCTATCAACTACGCCATGACCTCGTTCCTGACTACCGGCGGCATACGCGGCGGGAAGATACAGCTCGAAAAGTTCGTACCCCGCACATTCAATACCGGTTTCAGCCGCAAGGTTTATGACCATGTCGGCGGGTTCCGCGAGATGTTCTCTGAAGACATCGACATGAGCACGCGTATAAAACAGGCAGGATTCTCCATCGCGCTGATACGGGAAGCGTTCGTCTACCACAAGCGTCGCGTGAATTTCAGGAAATTTCTGCGTCAGGTATACGTCTTCGGCATGTCACGCATCACACTCAGACTGCTATATCCCGACTCACTCAAGCTTGTCCACACACTGCCTGCATTGTTTGTCGCAGGATGTGTTGTCCTCGTAACACTGGGGTGCACAGTGTCACCATGGTTTCTGACACCGATCGGCGCCTATATCGTCCTGCTGTTTGCTGACGCACTTGTGTCAACCCGGAGTCTTAAAATAGCGGCAATGGCCATTCCGGCGGCATTCATACAGCTGTGGGGTTACGGATGCGGCTTCATAAAGGCTTTCGTGCTCAAAATTCTGCTTGGTCACGGACGTAACATAGATGAAGAAATCAGATTAAGAAAAGGCAAGTAATACCATGTATGACGAGGATTTCAACCCGCCGGCAGTACCCCGTGTAGCCGATCTTGACATTGACGACAAGCCACGAGAAAAAGCTATGAGAAACGGCATCCAGTCACTGAGCAAAGCCGAGCTTATGGCCATAATTCTTGGAAGCGGTATTGTAGGAAAGTCTGTAATAGCGCTTAGTCAGGACATTCTGCGAGACAATGACAACAGCCTGCACAGGCTGTCACAGATGAGCGTTGACGAACTGTGCTCCCGTTACAAAGGTATCGGACCGGCCAAAGCTATCAGCCTCAAGGCTGCGGTAGAACTCGGCACACGCAGTGTCGAGGACGGCCAGGTACTTCCAGAACAGATCACAGGAGGACATGATGTATATAATCTTATGAGACAGAAACTCCAGAATATCAATTATGAAGAATTCTGGGTATTGCATCTTTCACGTTCCAACAGAGTCATCTCACGTGAATGTGTGAGCCGAGGCGGTACTGCAGGCACAGTAGTCGACACCAAGCTTATACTGAAAAGCGCTATCAACAAACTCGCATCGTCACTGATACTTGTCCACAACCATCCGTCAGGCACACTACGTCCAAGCGGTGAGGACGACAACATAACCCGCCGTATAAAGGAAGCCGCCAGACTGCTTGACATCCGCCTTCTCGACCACGTGATCATAACCTCCACAGGTTACTACTCATACAACGACAACAACCGGCTGTCATAACCATTTAAAGCGCACCATCCGGATGCTGGGGATTGAAAGCGCAGATTTCGCAGATTATTTTTGAGCGTGCCGGTCAAGAAAAGAACCGCAAATTACGCAAATTACGCAAATTATTTTTGGGGTGGGCCGGACAGTCGTATCAACCTGACTTTTTTGCGTAATTTGCGGTTAAATTTTTACTCCGGATGGCTCTTTTAATCTGCGATCTTCGTTCCTCCTTATCCATATATGCAGAACGCTTTCGTAGCGAAGCGTAGAGAGAATCTGCGATTTAATCTTCCCCTCCGGATGAGCCATTCAAATCACACGTGAGGATTTATTTGCGCAGACACGGATTTGTTCTTACCTTTGCAGTGTCGTTAACGGCCTGACTGCCGCGGCGGCACGAGATAGTTTACATATTATTAATTGGGGGTGCGACGGCCGCGCTATACCGAGTGTGACCGAAGCTGAGATCAGACCCTTAGAACCTGAACCGGGTAATACCGGCGTAGTGAAAATTAAATGATGAAGAAAAATCTCTTCCATCGCGCCGGCGTGGCTGTCATAATCACAGCCATGCCGGGAGTTGTTGTCGCTCAAAAACATAGCTCCGACAGCACAGTAGTAAATCTCAACACAGTCGAGGTAGTGTCAAACCGCGCGGGAGCCACCACTCCCGTAGCCTTTACCAACGTGACCGCGGCCCAGATAGCCAGAATCAACGATGGCCGCGACGTCCCGTTTCTTCTCGAATCGGTACCATCAGTACTCGTAACAGGCGATGCCGGCGGCGGCATAGGATACTCAGCGATACGTGTACGCGGCACCGATGCCTCACGTATCAATATCACAGCCAACGGTATCCCCATCAATGACTCAGAAAGCCACAATGTCTACTGGGTCAATATGCCTGACCTCGTATCGTCGGTACGCGACATACAGGTGCAGCGTGGTGCCGGGACATCGACCAACGGCGCCGGAGCCTTCGGCGCCAGCATAAACATGACCACCGACGCTCCGCGCCGCGAACGGTATGCCGATGTGGCAATGTCGTACGGATCGTACAACTCCAACCGCCAGACGGTAAAAGTAGGCTCGGGAATGTTTGGCGACCACTGGAGTGTCGATGCACGCTTCAGCCATATCGGCTCTGACGGCTATATAGACCGTGCTTTTTCAAAATTATGGAGCTATCAGGGACAGCTCTCATACTCATCGACAAACACACTTGCAAGACTTCTCGCATTCGGCGGCAGGGAACAGACCTATATGGCCTGGGACTATGCCTCGCGCGAGGAAATGGAAAAATACGGCCGTCGCTACAACCCTTGCGGACAGTACACAGACGCAGATGGAAACACCGCCTATTACCCGGATCAGTGTGACAACTTCACTCAACATCACATCCAGCTATTGCTGACACAGAATATCGTTCATGGGCTCACTCTTAATGCCGCTCTTCATTACACCAAGGGAGACGGATATTACGACCAGTACAAGACCGGAAGAACACTGGCAGAATATGGACTGAAACCATTTATTGATGCTGACGGTCAGGAAGTCGAGGAGAGCGACCTGATACGTCTGAAGTACAACGACAACGACTTTGGAGGAGGTATGTTCAATATCAGATACAATTCGGAACGTGCTAATGTAACTGTAGGAAGTGCAGCGAACTATCATCGTGGCAAGCACTTCGGCCGCATCAAATGGGTGCGCAACTACGTGGGTGGCATAAATCCGCTACAGGAATATTACTATAACACCGGCCGCAAGTCCGATTTCAATATCTATAGCCGCGCTGATGTGAACATAACCCGCGGACTCACAGGATATGCCGACCTTCAATACCGTCACATACACTATACGATCAACGGCGTAAGTGACAATTTTGACTGGAATACAGGGGGAATGGCACAGCTGGACGTACATCAGAACTACAACTTCTTCAACCCCAAGGCCGGACTTAACTACACCTGGAAATCCCACCGCGCCTTTGCATCCTGGAGTGTGGCTCACAAAGAACCTGTACGTGATAATTTTACCGACGGAGATCCCCGACATGTCCCCAGTGCCGAACGCCTCTTCGACTATGAGCTCGGATACAACTACACGTCAAGACTACTGAGTCTCGGAATCAATCTCTACTATATGGACTACAAGGATCAGCTCGTAGTCACCGGCCAGTTGTCCGACACAGGCAACGCACTGAGTGTCAACGTACCGTCAAGCTACCGCATGGGTATCGAAATGCAGGCCTCTTTAAGACCGCTGTCGTGGTTCGACTGGGATATCAACGCCACACTTTCACGCAACCGGATAAAGAACTTTACAGAATACATCTACGAGGACGAATGGACCAATCCAATATCCTTTGACCGCGGAGACACCCCCATTGCATTCTCACCGTCTGTGATAATGCACAACTCGTTCAATTTCCACGTGCGTGATTTTGAAGCGTCACTCGTCACACGATATGTGTCGAGCCAGTATATGAACAACGCCCGTTCGGCAGAAGCCCGTCTCGACGAATACTGCGTGAGCGATCTCCGATTAGGCTATACATGGCATAATCTACACGGGATCAAGGCTCTCCGTCTTGGACTGACAGTATATAACCTGTTTGACAAGAAATACTGTAACAACGGCTACGCAGGTGCAGGATACTACACAGACGGCAACGACAGAATAATATACCGCTACGCCGGCTATGCCGCCCAGGCTACAACCAACTTCATGGGAACAGTGTCTCTCAGTTTCTGAAAAAACAATGAACATAGACCTTGTAATCGAGATTGCCGGTTTCATACTCGGACTACTGTACCTGTGGTACGAGTATCATGCCGATCCGCGTCTCTGGCTGGTGTCGGTCATCATGCCGGCAATCTCGATGTACATATATTACAGCCGCGGCCTTTATGCCGACTTCGGCATAAATATATATTATCTGCTGATCGCACTTTACGGCTATCTTCACTGGACGCGCTCCGGGAAAACCGGTCCGGCGAAGACTAAGAAACGAAATATAAGCCATACCCCGCTGTGGGGATGGTGCGTTGTCATTACATCTCTTGCCCTGCTGTGGGTAACTCTATGGTATTTCCTCTCTACATTCACCGACAGCACCGTACCCGTGGCAGACGCGTTCACAACGGCATTCAGCATAGTGGCCACATGGATGCTGGCCCGCAAGTGGGCCGAGCAATGGCTCGCATGGATTGTCATTGATTTCGCCTGTGTAGGACTATATATATATAAGGGGATCTATTTCTACGCTACCCTGTATGCCGTCTACACGGCAATAGCATTCTTAGGCTACCGGAAGTGGTGCCGCATGATTACGGCATCAGAATAGAGTAAGCTGTACCGGAGGCATGGCAACCGCATGCATTCTTACCGCACGGCGCTCGCGCCAGCCGAGAGTACCGTTGCGCAACTCCACGGTAACGAGACCGGCGACACCGCCAAGATGCCCGCAGACCGATTTCATCACGTCTGCAACCGAACCGAAGCCTGAGAGAGTAAGCCTGACGAGGGTTTTACCACCGGATGTAACGGTTGCGAAGATTGTATCGGTTGTGCGGAGATCAGTATCCATATTATTGAGTTTTTTATCGTTTACATTGCAAAGGTAGCACGTAACATGTGCTATATTTTAGCACATCATTGTTAATTTATTACAATACATCAATAAAAATCCACTCACTTACAGTAACTTTGTAGTGATGAATGGGAAAAAAATCTACATAATAGTAGTGGCCGCCGGCTCGGGCAGCAGATTCGGGGCAGATATACCCAAGCAATACTGTATGCTCGGATGCAAGCCTGTTCTATGCCATACTATCGACAATCTACTGCAGGCCGTGCCATCGGCTCATATCATTACAGTTGTAAGCGCCGGCATGGCCGACTACTGGAGGGAACTGGCAGTAACTCACAAAACCCAACCAGGCCGGATAGTCACAGGAGGGAATTCTCGCTGGGAGTCTGTCAGAAACGCTCTTGCCACCATAACGGATGATGAAGACTCCATCGTTCTGGTTCACGACGGAGCCCGTCCGCTGGTCGGCCGGGACACCGTGATCGGAGTCATAAAAGCCGTGAGACCCGGCTGTTCGGCCGTTCCTGTCATACCGGTCACAGACTCACTGCGCCGCATAACGGCCGATGGAAGCTCGGAAGCTGTCGACCGTAGTGAATACAGAGCAGTAGTAACACCTCAGGGATTCAGACTCGGAGACATTACAGCAGCCTACCGTCTCCCCTATGCCACAGCTTTCACTGACGACGCCTCGGTAATGGCGGCCGCAGGATTCTCCGGCACAACACTCATACAGTCGCACCCATCCAACATCAAGATAACCAATCCGGGAGACCTCGCGATGGCCGCCTGGTATCTCACACGCCGATAATGGATACACTTCGACGACGCGAGATAATGTACATCAAAGGGATAGGCCCCCGACGAGCCGAGCTCTTAGACAAAGAACTCGGGATAAAAACATTCTACGACCTTCTGCATCACTTTCCCCATAGCTATCTTGACCGTTCGTCGATATACCGGATCAAAGATCTCACAGGTGAGATGCCATACATACAGTTCAAAGGAAAGTTTGTAAGCTTCAACACTCTCGGCGAGGGAGCCAAGACACGTCTCGTGGGACTGTTCAGCGATGGCACGGCCACGATCGAGATCGTATGGTTCCGCCGCATCAGGACACTGAAAGATATGTATGTCACAGGACGTGAATACATAGTCTTTGGCAAACCCGAAGTATTCAACGGCCGCTGGAGCATGGTCCATCCCGAGATCGACATCACCACCTCGGCCGGTGCTATGCAGGGACTGCGCGGCGTCTATCCGCTTACCGAAAAACTCCGCTCCGCCGGTATATCCTCACGCACCATTCACAGCTATATACAGTCGGCACTCGCATCGGTCAGAAACATAAGTGACCCGCTGCCGTCCGATATGATAGCCCACTACAGACTCATGCCACTGCATGACGCACTGGTAAACATTCACACCCCCCATAACACAGCAGAGCTACAGCAAGCCAGGTACCGGCTTAAGTTTGACGAACTGTTCTTTCTGCAACTTAATATTCTGCAATACAGTTCAAAACGCAATAAGCACATCTTAGGGTTCAAGTTTCCGCGAATAGGACGGTTCTTCAATCAATTTTACAGCGAATGCCTCCCGTTCGAACTCACAGGAGCCCAGAAACGCGTCATCAGGGAGATACGTGCCGACATGGGAAGCGGACGTCAGATGAACAGGCTGCTACAGGGGGATGTCGGCAGCGGCAAGACACTTGTCGCACTGCTGAGCATACTCATAGCTCTTGACAACGGGACCCAGACATGCCTGATGGCCCCCACCGAGATTCTCGCCACCCAACACTACGAGACTATAGCCAAGATGGTAGCGCCTATAGGCATCAACGTAAGACTGCTCACAGGCTCAACCCGTAAGAAACAACGCGACATCATACATCGCGAGCTCGAGGATGGCACTCTACACATTCTTATAGGCACCCATGCAGTCATCGAAGACAAGGTTAAATTCAAAAACCTTGGATTTGTTGTAATTGACGAACAGCACCGCTTCGGCGTGATGCAGCGCTCCCGCCTGTGGCAGAAGAACACCACCCCGCCCCATGTTCTGGTGATGACCGCCACCCCGATTCCCCGCACACTCGCCATGACGATATACGGAGATCTTGAAGTCTCGGTCATCGACGAACTTCCTCCCGGGCGCAAGCCTGTCACCACCCTGCTGCGCTACGATAACTCACGGTTCGAAGTATACAAATCGATAGGGCGGCAACTACGCGAAGGCAGGCAGGTATATATTGTGTATCCGCTTATCAGAGAGAATGAGAAACTTGATCTCAGATGTCTTGAGGACGGATATCAAAGCATCCGGAACAACTTTCCGAGTTACAGGACAGCCTATGTACACGGTCGCATGAAACCGGCCGAAAAAGACTGGCAGATGGAACTTTTCGCTACCAATCAGGCCCAGATACTTGTCGCCACAACCGTCATCGAGGTCGGCGTCAACGTACCGAACGCCACCGTAATGGTGATCGAGAATGCGGAACGCTTCGGCCTGTCACAGCTACACCAGTTACGCGGCCGAGTAGGCCGTGGCGCCGACCGGTCATACTGCATACTCATGTCCAAGCCACAGATATCACGCGAGACACGCCAGCGCCTCGAACTGATGACCACCACTACCGATGGCTTCATAATAGCTGAAGCCGACCTTAAGATGCGCGGCCCCGGCGACCTTGAGGGAACAATGCAGAGCGGCATCGCTCTTAACCTGCATATAGCCAACCTTGCTACCGACGGGACAATCATACAGCTCGCCCGTAACGCCGCAGAAGATCTTCTTGACAGCGACCCGACATTATGTACACAGGCCAACAACCGTATAGCCCGCGAACTACACACGCTTTTCGACCGGCGGATTGACCTGAGCCATATAAGCTGACATCCGATTTCAGGGATTAAGCAAGTCCGGATTGAAAAAACTGAATACCTCGTCGGCAAGCGTCAAGGCATGACGAGCCGGACTTTCCGGATTAATATCCATAGCCCTGCGATAACAGTTTATAGCCTCGGCCTTCTTTCCCGATTGCCAGTATAACCGTCCCAGATAATAGTACGCGACATCATCTCCGGTGTTACTGACCAGATATTTTTTTATGTCAGAGATTGCGTCATCACACTCTCTCGATTCCATGACTGTCTTAAGAAATTCCCGGGAAGACATGACTTTTACGACATTTGAATTGTTTACATATACAAATGTACTTCATTAATCTGACAAAACAACAATGAACAGTATTAAAATAGCAGTTCTATCGATATCGGCCACGACAGCACTGATATCGACCGCCACCGCTCCTGACGCACCCTTTTATACAATGGATGAATGCGCCGGCAGCCTGATGCCTTACCCCATACCCGATCACGGTATCACACTACCGGACAGCCTCACACCAGTATTAATGAACCACATCGGACGCCACGGAGCACGATTCCCGTCATCACCGGACGCCACGATGACTGTAAGTCTCGCACTGTCCCGTGCCGACTCTCTCGGGACAATCACACCTGCCGGCCGACAGCTACGCAAACTTGCCGATTTTGTGCTTGATATATCACATAACCGCTGGGGAACACTCGATTCACTCGGAATGGCCGAACAACGCGGCATAGCCTCCCGCATGTTCAAAAATTTTCCAAACCTGTTCGACAACGGCATTGTAAACGCCATATCGAGTTACGCACCACGCTGTATGATGAGCATGTACGAGTTCACACACCAGCTTGACCGGCTAAACAACGACATCGAGATACATACATCAACAGGCCCTCAGAACTCCCCTTTGCTACGCCCCTTCGATATCAATACTGAATATCTCGACTGGCGCAAGAGCAATGAATGGAAATCCACATACGACCGCTATGCCGAAACCAGGATCTCCAGGACAATCCTTCACCGTATCCTCGGCGAAGATTATCCGCTCGACGACAACTGGAGGACCCTCGTACTTGACGAGTACCATATCGTGGCCGGCATGGCGGCCATGGGATACACCATAGATCCGTCCGAATATTTCACTCCACAGGAATACAATGCCGTCTGGTCATGCTTCAACCTGCGTCAATATCTCCAACGCACAGCGACATCACTCTCGGCAATACCGGCAGAGATAACATCCCGGCTTATCGCCGATATCATAACGACATGTGACGACGCAGTCAACGGAAAGAGTCCCGTCACAGCCTGTCTGCGATTCGGTCACGCAGAAACACTGATGCCCTTGCTGTCCCAGATACATCTTCCGGGATGTTACTATATTACAGATAATTTCGATACCGTATCCAGACACTGGAAAGACTTCCATGTAGTCCCGATGGCATC
>CAJUBL010000006.1 GCA_910584665.1 uncultured Muribaculaceae bacterium
CCGCTCACCTCGACACTGCCAGTGTCGCGCTCTAGCCAGATGAGCTAATACCCCCTATTTGCGGTGCAAAGGTATAGATTGTTTTTGATATATCCAAATATTTTAAGCGTTTTGACCGCGTATTTATAAAAAAACGGTAAATACGCGGTCATATTTTGTTTGTCGGATGTCTGACGGGTACATGGGAACGATTTATGTCAGACAGGCTCTGTTATCGGGATATCGGTTCGAGTCGTGCCGCAAAACCTCCGCCAGGTGCCATGTGGATGACAGGGCGCGATGATCCGGATACGGTATCTGTCCGCATTATGTAGTCCTCGGCATGGTTGTGGGCATTGGGTCCGTCACATATGGTGGTCATTCTATAGCTCGTTCCGTCTGGCAGAAACGAGAGGTCGATAGTTATGTCTCGCGGATTCCAGTCGGTGGCTCCGCCGAGATAGTAACATTCACCGGCAGTGCGCATGGTGACGATGTATTCTCCCAGTTGTCCGTCTATAACTCTGGTCTTGTCGAATACTACAGGCAGAGAGGCGATAAAACCGACACATTCCTCTTCTCCACGGTAGTTGGTCGGCGCGTCACAAAGCATGGTGAACGGAGAGTCATGGATTATGTAGCAGGATAGCTGATGGGCGCGTGTGCCCATGCTCATGGGATGGTAGTAGCGCGCTTTCCAGTCGGCGCGTGTGGCGTTGGTCATGGCTCCTGGTGTATAGTCGACGGGGCCGGCCATCATGCGGATATATGGGAAAGTGACGTCGTATCGGGGAAAGTCGGTAGTAGGTTTGGTCCATTTTATCTCTTCCAGGCCGAATACTCCTTCATAGTTGAGGACATTGGGGTATGTACGGCTCAGGCCGGTGGGCTTGTATATACCGTGATAATCAAGGAAGAGTCCGTGACGGGCGCATGCATCGGCTATGCGGTATGTCATCTCTACGGCTTCCTGATCGTCTCTGTCGAGAAAGTCGACCTTGAAACCTTTGATTCCCATGGCCGAGTAACGGCGGCATGCTTCCTCAAGCTGGTCGTCGAGCACATTGAAGACAGTCCAGAGCACGATACCTACTCCCTTGGAGCGGCCGTAGGAGATAAGTCCGGGCAGGTCGATGGCATCGATGACAGTTAGCATGTCTCCAGAGCGAGGGGTGTACCATCCTTCGTCGAGCACGATATATTCCAGGCCATTGTCGGCGGCAAAATCGATGTAGTAGCGGTATGTTTCGGTATTTATTCCGGCCTCGAAGGGTACTCCTTTGAGGCCCCAGGCGTTCCACCAGTCCCAGGCTACCTTACCGGGCTTTATCCAGTCGGCCGGACCGATGCGTGACGGTGAGGCGAGGGCGTATACAAGATTGTTGACCGGCATGTCGGTATCGCGCCGTGTGATGGCCATCACACGCCATGGGAATGTGCGTGTCCCGGCAGTACGGGCTATATGGTCTTCGGTTTCGGAGACATAACGCTGCCGGCGTACGGGATGGTAGCCGAATGTTTTGGGCAGCGGAGCGAAGCGGGCGTCGAGCGAGCCTGCCGCAGTGTCGGCCTGCAGATACATTCCCGGGTATGATTCGAGATCGGACTCGAGGATGGTTATCTTCAGCCCGTCACCCATGTCGGCTGTAGCCGGCAGAAAAGCAAGTCTCTCTCCGGCATGGCTCAGCGGAGTGACATCGTAGCAGCTCTGGAATGCCATGGCCATGGGGTTCTTGTCGTTGGTCGAGAAACTCAGGTATACTGTCGGATCTCCTGTGAAACCGAGGCTTAGAGTCTCGTTCTCAATTATGACGGAATCGCGTATTGAGGTTTCGTACCGGTAGGCTATGCCTTCATCGGTGGCGCGCCATTCGGTCATGATGCCGTTGTCGAGTCTGACCCGCAGCAGATTATAGTCGAAATCAAATTCCGGCTGGCGGTAGAAAGGAGCTTTGATATGTTCATGAAGACCTATGCGGTTTTTTATACCGGTGATGCGGGAGGCTGGTCTTACACCACGTATATCGAGTGCGAACGCTGATGGCCCGATGACAGTGCGGCCGTCAACCGCTATCGAGAACGAGGGTACGTTTTTTTCATCGTCGGATATAGTGACGGTTATGGAGCCGTCGGGTGATGATACACTGGCCGTACGGGCCTGGACGATGAACGGGGATGTTGCGATAGCGAGTGAGATTATGGGAATGTGACAGATTCTCATGGCGGTTGAGGTTAATTTGGTACAAATGTACGGTTTTTGTCAAAGGTTATTTTGTTATATCGTTCAAAAAAGGTGACGAATCGTTCAAAAAGTCAGAGCGTAAAGGCCCGTAGGTCTGTATGTGCGGTCAATCTAATTAATCATTTGCATAATTGGCTTTGCCGTCGCTAACTGTCCTTGCGGCTGACGTTTGCTATTTTTTCATCGAATATTCTTTGTATATTTGACTTCGTCTTATATACTCACGCTCGGCAAATTCAAAATAAATTTTGATTTGCTCTCGACTTATCCGTATATTTGACTCACATAATTGCCTCCGGCACCGCGCACCGGCCTTGCGGCCGACGATCGCTATTATGTTTCATCGAATATTCTTCGTATATTTGACTCAAAGAATCGGCTTTGCCACCGCGAACCATGCTTTGCATGACTTTCGCTATTCTTTTCATCGAATATTCTTCGTATATTTGTGGCTCAAAACACTAAATTCTGACTTTTTACAGCTATGCAACTCAGCTCCCTTACAGCAATCAGCCCTATCGATGGCCGTTATCGTTCAAAATGTGAAAAACTGGATGAGTATTTCTCGGAATATGCTCTTATCAGATATCGTGTGAAGGTTGAGGTCGAGTATTTCATTGCTCTGGCCGAACTTCCATTGCCTGCTCTCTCCGGTATCAGGCCTGAGACTCTGGGACAGCTACGTGATATCTACCTTAATTTCAGCGAAGCCGATGCACGTCGTGTGAAGGAGATCGAGAATGTCACCAATCATGATGTGAAAGCTGTCGAGTACCTGCTGAAGGAAAAATTCGATGCTCTCGGCCTGGATGCATTCAAGGAGTATATCCATTTCGGTCTGACGTCGCAGGATATCAACAACACGTCTGTGCCCATGAGTATCAAGGATGCCATCAAGGATGTGTATCGTCCTTTGCTTGTGGAGCTTATAGAGCATCTCAACGTACGTGTGGCCGAATGGCATGACATACCGATGCTCGCCAGGACCCACGGTCAGCCCGCCTCCCCTACCCGCCTGGGCAAGGAAATGAATGTTTTTGCCTACCGTCTGAGCCAGCAGCTTGACGCATTGGATGCAGTTACTATAAGCGGTAAGTTCGGTGGCGCCACCGGCAACTTCAACGCACATACCGTAGCTTTTCCCGGTATAGACTGGAAGGATTTTGCCTCCAGGTTCCTGAGCGAGCGTCTTGGAATCAGGCGCGAGGAATTTACGACCCAGATATCGAACTATGATAATCTGGCCGCCCTGTTTGATGCCATGCGCCGTATCAATACCATTATCCTTGATCTTGACCGTGACATGTGGATGTATATCTCTATGGAGTATTTCAAGCAGAAGATCAAGGCCGGAGAGGTGGGGTCATCGGCTATGCCCCACAAAGTCAACCCTATAGACTTCGAAAACTCGGAAGGTAATCTCGGTATAGCGAATGCTCTGTTGGGTCACCTTGCCTCGAAGCTTCCTGTATCGCGTCTGCAGCGGGATCTCACAGACTCTACGGTATTGCGTAATGTGGGTGTGCCTATGGCACACATGCTCATCGCTCTGCACAGTACTCTCAAGGGCTTCAATAAGCTGCTGTTGAATATCGATGCCATCAACCGGGATCTCGACTCGATGTGGAGTGTGGTTGCCGAGGGAATACAGACCATACTGCGTCGCGAGGGGTATCCCAAACCCTACGAGACGCTCAAGGAACTTACCCGTGTCAACACCACGGTGACCGCCGAGAGCATTGCTTCGTTCATTGATACGCTTAATGTAAGCGATGCTGTCAAGGAGGAACTGCGCATGCTGTCGCCCCATACCTACACCGGAAGGTTCTGATGTCTGTTCGGCCAGCCCCGAAAAACAGACACATCAGTCTTTCTGACCGCGTCGGAGATACTCTGCCTTAACAAAACTCAAACAGGTCTGGTTTTGTATTCGGCTTATCCGTATCTTTGACTGCGTCTTAGATACTTCCGCTCGGAAAAGTTCAAGCAAGCTTGCTCTTTTCTCTCGACTTATTCGTATCTTTGTGATTATGAATTTCCTGAAGATATTTTGTGACAGTTTTATCGATAACTGGGACAGGCCGGCGATAACGTCTTATACGCAGAGGCTGACTCTTACTTACGGTGGCCTGGGGGCGCGTATAGAACGTGTGGACCGTCTCCTGGAAATGCTGAATGTGCCTTTGGGGACGCATGTTGCTGTTGTGGGCAATAATTCCATAGACTGGATCACCAACTATATGGCGGTGATGCTGTATGGTGCTGTCGTGGTCACGACGCAGGTGACTTACAATGACGAGGACCTGCTGGAAATGCTTGCCGCGGCTGATGTCGAGATATTGTTCATCGATCCGGAGCTGATGCCTAAATATACCGATTGGTCCGATGTGCCGTCACTAAGGCTTGTAATATCGCAGGACACCCAGACGGTGCTGACATGCAGGAGCGATGCGTATGTCAATCCACAGTTCATTCTTGACAGTGTTGACCAGAATTTCGTCAATATGTTTCCGAGCGGTTTCATGCCCAGTGATGTGGCTGTGCCTGATGTGCGGCCTGATACACCTGCGGCGATATTCTTTACGGCGGGAACGCTCGGACCTTCGCGGCCGGTGGTACTGACAAACGATAATATGGAGGGAAATGTGATCTATGGCATGAAGGCTGCATTGTTTCCGCGAGGTTCACGTACGCTCACATCAAGTTCAGTGGGGAACGTGTGGGGCACGATATTCAACGTAGTGGTGCCGCTCGCATCGGGAGCCCATGTTACGGTGTTCAATGACTATTACAGTCCATTGTCTCTCGTGGCGGCACTGAGGAGGGTCAGACCTCGTCGTGTCATAATGTCACCTCGTCAGCTCAGAGAGGTATATCAGGTTGTGAAAGACCGGTATGAAAGCAGTACTGTCTACAGGCTTGTTAAACTGCTCCCTTTCAATCACCGGCTTATAGATGCCGGAATGCGTCATGCTTTTGACCGTGCCACAGGCGGTCATTGTTCAGAGGTGGTAATCGGGTCTACCAATGTTGACCGAAGGCTCAAAGCCAGGTTGCACCGTGTCGGCATCAGGTTCACCGTTTCCTATGGTATGGTGGAGTGTGGCGGTCTTGTCTGTTACACTCCTGAGGGTGATTTCAATCCCGATACAGTCGGACATCCTATCGGCAGTGTTGTGAAGTGCCGTCTGAGGCCTATCGAGATACCTGGCCTTCCGGATGAGGCAGGAGTGTTGGAAATAAGGGGTATGACCATGATGAAAGGATATTACAACGATCCGGAAGCGACACGTGAGTCGTTCACTCAGGATGGCTGGTACTCGACACGTGATCTAGCCACTATAAACTCTGCAGGAGAGGTATCGGTAATAGGGCGTCTTGATACAATAATATCACGTCCGGGTGGTACTATAGTGCCTGAGCGTCTGGAGGCTACACTGATTTCGACGGGGGGTGTGCGTCAGGCAATGATCGTGGATCGCGACGGTCTGACGACCGCTATCATTGTGCCTGATGAATCTATAATAGGGGATGGTATGGAGACGGCGGTCAGAGATATCATTGATCATGTGAACGGGATGATCCCACGGTTCGCACATATAGACGACATTGAGATATCCACTACTCCGCTTGATGTCACACTGAAGGGTACCATAGCGAGATATAAATATTTATAGGAGGTCTGCGGAATGAATCTTTTAAAAATATTTTCGGATGCTTTCCATGATAACTGGAACGAACCGGCTGTCACGGACTACGCTACAGGCATGACGCTTACATATGGCGGGCTTGCCGCCCGCATGCAGCGGGTACATATGCTGCTTCGCAAGCTGGGTATCAGAGAGGGTGACCGTGTTGCTGTGGTGGGTGCCAATTCCATCGACTGGATATCGGACTATTTAGGTGCGCTTACATACGGTGTCACAGTAGTGACTCTGCCTGCATGCTATAGTGGCGAGGAGACGATCTCGCTGCTGGGACGTGTTGAGCCTGTCGCATTATTCATAGACAGGGATCTGATGCCGTCTGGAGTAGACTATAAAACAGTTCTGACGCTTAAAGTCGTTATCTCGACCGACTTGCAGCAGACTCTGAGGTGCAGATATGGATCTACCCGTGATATCGATGTGATGCTGCAATCGATCGATGCGGATTTCATCACGATGTTTCCTTACGGTTTTACCAGAGATGACGCCAGATCGCCGATGCTGGCTCCGGATGCCGTGTGTGCGATCTTCTATACCTCTGGCACCGTCGGAGATCCCCGCCCTGTGATGCTGATGGCCGATAATCTCGAGGGCAACATAATCTATGGTATCAAGGCTGCCTTGCATCCGCGGCATTCCAGGGTCCTGATATGCACCACGCTCGGTACCGTGTGGGCTACGATATTCAATATGCTCGTACCTATAGCCTCGGGAGCTCATGCCAGCGTCATGACGAGACAGCGTGACGAGAATGCTCTCATAGAGTCGTTCCAGAAGGTGAAGCCACGGCGCATAATGCTTTCATCAATGATCATGAAGAGAGTATTCAACAATCTCTCCAGACGCTTTGACCAAAGTCGGACAGGCCGCTGTCTCAGACGTCTTCCGGGTAGTCATATTCTGCGGCGTCATTTTATGGGCCGATATGTCGACAGGATGCTTGGAGGAGAGTGTGAGGAGCTGTTTATAGGATCGGAAATGCTGGGTTCGCAGCTTTCAAGAAAAATGAAAGATGCCGGCATGAGATTTACTGTTGTATATGGTCTTACCGAGTGTGGCGGTCTTGTAAGTTATGTCCCCCACTCCGGTTATATACCCGGCACTGCAGGCAGAAGTATCAGCAATATACTCAGGTGCCGGATACGTCCGATGGATTTCGACGGTCTGCCGGACGGTATAGGAGAACTTGAAGTACGCGGCATGACACTTATGAAAGGATATGCTGACAATACCTCCGATCCCAGGTCACATCTTACAAGTGACGGATGGTTCCCTACCGGCGATATAGCCTCGATAAACCATGCCGGTGATATCACGGTAATAGGTCGTCTGGCTACGCTCATAAAGCTTGACCGCGGATGTGTGGTCCCTGAAAGAATACAGTCTGTATTTATGGAGTATCAGTATGTCAGACACTCGGTTGTAGTCGAAGATGAAGGTCGGCTTAAGGCGATAATCCAACCCGATATCGATGCGATAAATCTGGACTATCCGGGCGGTACGATCGATCCCGGTGATGTAATCCGGAGTGTGGTCGGGGAAGTTAACCGTCTTGTTTCATCGCGTGAGCATATCGATGTCATCGAAATATCATACGACCCTCTGGAACTTAATGCCAAGGGTACGGTGTCACGTCAGTATTATTGCAATCAATAACCCTTTAAAGATTATATCATGATTAAACATTACATTATCGCGTCACTGACTCTGCTTGCAGCATGTACGGCAGGTGAAAAGAATTCAGTTGTTATCGAGGTGCCTGTCCCGGAACGTCTTCCCGGACAGACGGATATGGTGGCTTTTGCCGCTGAACCCGTCGATACGGTAAAAGTAGGTATAATAGGTCTTGGAATGAGAGGTCCCGGAGCCGTAGAACGCATGCTTAATATCGATGGAGCCCGTGTTGCGGCTCTGTGTGATATCGAACCTGACCGCTGCGACTCTGCACAGGCCATGATACTTAGGGCCGGGGCGGCTCCTGCCGATATCTATACCGGCAGTGATTCTGCCTGGCGGGAACTTGTGGCCAGGCCAGATCTGGATCTGGTGTATGTTGCTACCGACTGGACCAGGCATGCCATGATGGGTGTTGCCGCAATGAAGGCCGGCAAGCATGTCGCCATCGAGGTCCCGGCCGCTATGAATCTCGAGGAGATATGGGATCTGGTCAACACGAGCGAACTTACGCGCAGGCATTGCATGATGCTCGAGAACTGTGTCTATGACTTTTTTGAGATGAACACTCTCAATATGGCCCGGAACGGTGTCTTCGGCGATATTGTCCATGTGGAAGGCAGTTATATACATAATCTCGCCGACTTCTGGGATGCATATTATGACAACTGGCGTCTTGACTACAACCATAAGCACCGCGGCGATGTCTATCCTACACATGGTATGGGACCGGCCTGTCAGCTTCTTGATATCCATCGCGGAGACCGTATGGTTACTCTTGTCGCTATGGACAGCGATCCTTTTACCGGTCCGAAGCATGTGGAACGTCAGACGGGTATGCGCCCCGATGATTTCAGGAACGGCGACCACACGATGACCATGATACGCACATATCTCGGCAAGACAATCCATATACAGCATGACGTGATGAATCCGCGCCCGTACAGCCGTATGTATCAGCTGACAGGCACACGTGGCTTTGCCAACAAGTATGGCCGTGAGGGGTATGCTCTGGAGCCTGACAGCACCGCACTCGGAGGTATGCCCGATCTGTATGATCTCAATGCCCACAAATGGCTCACCGATGAGCAGCAGGCGGCGCTTGTGGAGCGTTATACCCACCCTATAGTGCGTGAGGTCGGCGAGATTGCCCGGAAGATAGGAGGTCACGGTGGAATGGACTATATCATGGATTACCGTCTTATATATTGTCTGCGCAATGGTCTGCCGCTTGATATGGATGTGTATGATCTTGCCGAGTGGTGCTCGCTGGTACCGTTGACCGAGCTGTCGATAGAGAACGGGTCGGCTCCGGTTGCGGTTCCGGATTTCACCCGCGGAGCATGGAACCGGGTGCACGGTTACCGTCATGCCACCAGGTAGGCGCGTGCGTGGTGTTTGTCAAACGATTATCCTGGACTGAAAAATGAAAAGAATATTGGTGATAGGTGCCGGTGGTTTTATCGGCGGATTTATTGCGGCCGAGGGGTTGCGTCGTGGAATGGATGTGTGGGTAGGTGTGCGTGCCTCCACATCTATGCGTTATCTTGAAGATCCCCGTCTGCACAGGATTGTTCTTGACTATGATGATCCTGCCTCGATGAGGAGTGCTTTTTCCGCCGCTCTGCCCGACGGCGCCCGCTGGGATTATGTGATACATAATCTCGGTGCCACGAAGTGTACCCATTTCAGTGACTTCAACCGCATCAACTATGACTATCTGCGTTCGGTCGCAGAGGCTCTGAAGGATTCGGACAAGGTGCCTGATAAATTCCTGCTCATGAGCAGTCTGAGTGCTTTAGGGCCCGGTGACGAGCGCCATTACGCTCCTCTCGACGACTCTGCTCCTGCCAGACCGAATACCCGTTACGGTCTTTCAAAAATCAAGGCCGAGCAATATATTCAATATAGTGCCGGCATACCTTATGTGATATTCCGTGCCACAGGTGTATATGGTCCTCACGAGCAGGACTACCTGATGATGATAAAGAGCATAGACAGTCACTGGGACTTCGGTGTGGGATTCAGAAAGCAGATGCTGACGTTCATCTATGTAGATGACCTTGTCGGCGCCATGTATGATGCTCTCGCCAGTGATAAGACTGTCAATAAGCGTTACATAATATCCGAACCGCAGGCCTATACGCAGCGCCAGTTCCGCGCTATAGTAGCCAAGGCTCTCGGCGGCCGTTTTGTCATTCCTGTCAGGCTGCCTATGTGGATGGTATACATAGCCTCGGTCGTTGCCGAGAAGATAGGTGTGCTGCGCGGAAAACCCTCTACGCTCAACCGTGACAAATACAAGATCATGAAGCAACGCAACTGGACGTGTGACGTGACTCCCGCACAGCGCGATTTCGGCTTTACTGTCGCCTTCCCGCTGGAGCGTGGTGTGGAGGAGACTGTCAAAGCCTATCGGGCCGAAAAATCATATTCTGAATAGATCTGGAGTCTATGTCACGTGAGAATATTCGGCCCTGGTGGGTTATAATCATGGTTGTCGCTACAATAGGTACTGTTTTCACCGTACCGCTGATGATATCTGTCCTGCCGGCCGAGATGGGAATGTTTATTATATTCTATCCGTTTATGGCTCTGTTCGGAGGGCTGATATGCTGGAAGCTCTACCCTACCCGTCGCGATGTGTACTGGACGCTGATGCTGGTGATATGGATGTCGCTGGTGCTGATGTTCATCACAGCCATCTGATTTTTCCTAACTGTTCCCTGCGGCCCTCCCGATAGGCACGCACGAAGCGCCATGCGTCGCCGGCCCGGTATGCTCTGGTGATGAGACCCAGAAAGAGTGCCGGAACCATGTATCCGAGCATGGCGTTGAAGGAGCGTATGTTGCGTACTCCCCATGTTTTACCGTAGCGATGGTGGAACCACGCTCCGTTGCGTACCTGATAGAAGCGTTTCCAGCGTTTTGCCCGGGTACGTTCAAGCCATGTGGCGTTGTTGAAGAATTTATGTTTGTCCATCAGGGCCTGCGGAATGTATATGAGTTTGAATCCGGCCTGAAGGGCACGTATGCAGTAGTCGGTGTCGTCGTAGAATATAAACAGACGGTCGTCGGGATACCCTATGGCATCGATAACGTCGCGCTTTATGAACAGTCCCTCGAAAGCTGCGCCGGCTATCTCGACTGTATTGTCGACCTGAATCTTGCGCAACGGGTATATCGACGTTGAAGCCATTGTGTGGTACATGTCGAAAGCCTGGAATTCGGTTGTGAATATCTTGCCATCCATAAGCCGACGGGGAGACATGATTCCTGCGCCCGCATAGTCCATGTTGCCGATGAAGTGTGAGAGACAGTCTGGACGCGGGAATACATCATCGTCCATACACCACACCCAGTCGGCTCCCATCTCGTGGGCTTTCTTCATACCGCGCCTGAAGCCTCCGGCACCGCCTACATTGTCCTGATGGATAACCGTAAGGCCTTTCTGGCAGTCGAGCCATTCGCGTGTACCGTCGGTCGAGTTGTTATTTACCACAACAACGGCATCGAGTGCTGGCTGTGAGGCTTTGAGGCATTCGATGGTGTGCTGCAGCAGATTTAAACGGTTGAATGTGACAACGACGGCTATGATCTTCATGACTTGTGAGGTGGATTGGGGTATTTTATCTGGGGTCGGAAGCGTAGACCGTCACGATAGCCTCGCAATACCTGTTCAAGGAAAATCTGACGGTCTGATTCACGGCGTCTGAGTGCCCGTTTCACACGACGCAATCTCAGCCGGTTGGATATGCGGGCTACGAGCCAGTTTGTGCGCATACGCTTGGTTACCATCTGATTGCGTATCTGGTAATAGAACCGGTTGGCGATGCTTACGGGAGCATCTATTATCGAAGCTCCGTAGTTTCTGGCCGTAGCATGTGTGACGATGCTTCCGGGCACGTAAATACCTTTGTAGCCTGCGTGAGTGATACGTTCGGTAAACTCTATGTCGTCGTGCCAGATGAAGAATTCGCCTATAGGCAATCCGACCTGATATACCGCCCTGGACGGTACCAGCAACGATACGAACGATGCTCCCTGACATTCGGTTGTATCGGTTATCTGAGTGATAAATCGGCGTAACTTGTTGTGATCCCAGAACTTCGGTATGTTCATCTCGTGAATGTTGCCGTCTGTCCACTCTACGCGGCTGCATGCAAATCCCACTTTGGGGTCATTCTGACATTCCCTGACAAGGACTTCGAGTGCTGTGGGCGACGGCAGGGTGTCATCGTCCATTATCCATACATAGTCGGCTCCATTTTCGACGGCGGTTTTCATACCTGCCTCAAAGCCTCCTGCTCCGCCCGCGTTCTGTGGTAAAGTAGTTGCTTTGACAACAGGATTGTCTGCGCTGAACTCAGTGAGCCACGCTTCCGTACTGTCGGTCGATTTGTTGTTTATAACAATAATCTCGTCGATTTTTAATGTCTGTGCCATGATGGCCCGAAGGCATTTTTTCAGGTACTCCAGACGGTTATATGTTACGACAACTGCGCTGATCTTCATATCGGGGGGGAGTTTATAACGGTTTGACAATCAGTGTGGAGTATTAGTCAGTATTGTTCTTTCGCGTTGGGGAAACCGCCGGTCTTGACGTCGGCGATATAGTTTCCTACAGCATCGTTGATGACAGTTGACAGATCGGCGTATCGACGTAGGAATTTCGGAGAGAAGCCTTTGTTTATCCCGAGCATGTCGTGCATTACGAGTACCTGGCCGTCCACACCGCCTCCGGCTCCGATACCGATTACCGGAATTGATACCGCCTGGGCTACGCGTCGGGCAAGGTCGGCAGGTATTTTTTCAAGTACCAGAGCAAAGCATCCTATCTCTTCGAGCATTCCGGCATCCTCGAGAAGCTTGTTGGCTTCGGCTTCTTCTTTGGCGCGTACGGCATATGTCCCGAACTTGTTGATCGACTGGGGTGTCAGTCCCAGATGACCCATTACGGGAATCCCGGCGCAGAGGATGCGTTCGATCGATTCGCGTATCTCGGATCCGCCTTCCATTTTGACAGCCTCGGCATGGCTCTCTTTCATAATGCGTATGGCCGAGGCAAGTGCCTCCTTGGAGTTGCCCTGATATGTCCCGAACGGCAGGTCGCACACTACGAGCGCGCGGTTCACACCTTTTACTACGCTCTTGGCGTGATATATCATCTGGTCGAGGGTGATGGGTAGGGTGGTCATGTTTCCGGCCATCACGTTCGATGCCGAGTCGCCTACGAGTATCACATCCATGCCTGCCTCGTCAATAAGTTTGGCCATCGAGTAGTCATAGGCGGTGAGCATAGCTATCTTTTCACCGCGGGATTTCATCTCGGCCAGTCGTAAAGTGGTGACTTTACGCTGGTTATCGACAGTATTCGTTGACATTTTATATAAGGTTTTGTTACGTTCGGTTATATCGTGCGGCAAATGTACGAAAAAAGAATTGAATTAACTAAATTTTAACTTTGTGTCGTTTGTCGTACCTGTGTGAGGGTGGGGCGGGCGTAGTGCATTATATGTTCCATGTCGTTCCATAATGACGGTATGAGAGGAAGCATTTCGTTCCTGAAGTGTTCGAAGATGCGGTCGGAAAGTTTTACAGCATCAGTCTGGGACGGGTCGATGCCGCTCTTTTCACATACGACACGTACGATGTGGGCTATGGTGCCGAACCCGAGGTAGGGTTCCGAATCACTGTCCACAGGCGGGCGGTCAAACATAGTGCTCAGATCAAGGTTAACCGAGAGATCTTCGATACCTGCGGCCTGGAGCGGACGGTGGTCTGTGCTGTCTGCCAGGGTGTAGCTGGTCTCGTCGGGCAGTGTGACGGTGACGGTGTGGTCGCTGTTGAAAGTCAGGGCGTCGATATCGACAAGGTCGGCTGTCTCTACAGTTCCCTCGTCATCAATGATGTCGATTTTTGTGCGCGCTATGATGTTGTCTATCCAGCGGTCAAAGTCGTGACCGTGGAAGTTACGGTGTACCGTGCGGTTCAGGCTGTCGCGTTCGGTGCCCCGTGACTGTTCGCTGTAATGGAAAAGCTTGTCAAGCAGACTCACGGGGAAAAAGTGGTCGGCGTGGATGTCGAGGTTGTCGCTGAGTCTCAGTCTGTCACCGAAATAGGTCTCTGCCGATTCGTAGTCAAGGGATGTATCCATAAGGTCTTCAGTTGGTTTTATTGCGTGGATGGTGGCTTATTATTTCCTGCCGCAGGTGTGTGCGGTCAAGATGCAGGTAAATCTCGGTAGCGGATATGGATTCGTGTCCGAGCATCTGCTGTATAGCGCGTAAGTTAGCGCCCCCTTCAAGCAGGTGTGTGGCGAAGGAGTGTCTCAGGGTATGTGGCGAGACGGTACGTCTGATATCGGCCAGTTCGGCCTGTTGTCTTACGATTCTGAATATCATTGAACGAGACATTCTGGTTCCTCGCCGGGCGCTTACAAAGAGTATGTGCTCCTCGCCGGGCCTGGTTTCGGTCATGATGCGTTCTTCCATATAATCGGCAATGGCTTTCATTGTCGGTATTGCAAGCGGCACAAGCCTTTCTTTGCTGCCTTTGCCCCGCACTACGAGGTAGCCTTCGTTAAGGAAGATGCGGCCTATCTCGAGATTGCACAGTTCGCTTACGCGCAATCCGCAGCCATATAATACTTCGATTATGGCACGGTTGCGGACAGACTCATCGCTCTCCGGATCAATGGTGCGGATCATGGCGTCGATCTCTTCCACACTGAGCACCTCGGGAAGATGAAGCCCCACGAGGGGTGCTTCGAGCAGTTCGGTCGGATCGGTATCGATGTATCCTTCCATCCTCATGAATCTGAAGAACGAGCGGATCCCCGACACTATGCGTGCCTGTGAGCGCGGGCTTATGCCCGCGTCGTAGAGGTCGGCCATGAATTGCTGTATGACAGGCAGACCGACGTGTCTTAGCAGCATGCCGCGTCCTGTGAGCCAATCGAGAAACTTATTGACATCAGACAGATATGCATCGCGGGTGTTGTCGCTCAGACCGCGTTCGAGAACTATGTGGGCGGAAAACTCACGCTGTAGCCTGGATATGTCATGAATAGGTCTCATAAGTGTTTAGGCTGGTATCCGGGAATATCTCCTCAGAACGTCAGTTCAAAGTGCTGGCGAGGAAGGTCCTTGCGCCCTATGGCTATCAGCATGCGTCTGCCGGAGAGGCTGATGCCATTGTCCATGGCCTGCAACATCACGTCTGCCACGTCGCGGCAGTCGCGGCAATCGGTTATCACTACTGTGCCGCCGCGTCTGAGACAGGCTGTGAGCATGGCAGGGTGGGGTACACCGCCGGCGGCGGACACTATCATTTCTGGCTCGGTGCTGTCAATACGGATTGATGAGTCGATATAGGTCGATATGGCCTGATCGAGGGTCTCGTCGCCGGTGAATACTGATGCGGGTCTCAGCAGGCATATCAGTCCCACCACGCGGCGGTAGTCCTTGCGGCTCATTATTGCGCCGGATATATGCGATGCTGATACGGTATAATATCCCGTGTCTCCGCTGTCTCCGATAATTTCGGTTATTATACGGAATGCCAGGGGTGAATGAATACCGAATCCACGGGTATGACGGTAGCGTCCGAACCATTTCCACCAGGGCCGTCCGAATGGTTTGGACGGCATCATTCCTCGGTACGGATGCTTGCTTTGATGGAAAGTGCTGTTGCAACGGTTATCCATAGGAATATGAGCAGAATGGCAATAGTGGCGATCGTGCCGGTGACATGAAGCGACCTGGGGTCGAATGTCATGGTGAGGGTTCCTTCTCCTGCCGGCAGTTTTATGGCGCGAAGCAGGTAGTTGACGCGTCCTATGGGCAGTTCGGTGCCGTCGTCAAGCCTTGCTTCCCATCCCCATGGAAAGTATATTTCGGAGAATACAGCCAGGGCGCCGTTGTCAGTCTTGAATCTGTAGGTGAGAGAATTAGGCTGGTAATCGGTCAGCGAGATAGTGTCCCCCGGAGCGTGAGCGGGTGCTCTCAGTATGTCGGCGAACTGGCGCTCGGTCACAGCCTGTGCCGAGGGATCAAGTGTCTCAAGGGCGGCCATCTCGGCATCGGCACCGTCCACAACCGTCAGGGAGTCAACGATCCATGCGTTGCCGAGAGCTTCAGGGTTGGGTATGACTTTCCCCTGAGGATCAATGATATACTTGCCGTTGAGCATATTGATGACGTTGATATTGGATTCGCTGAAATCGCCTGATGCGGCCGGAAGCAGGTGTCGTTCTATCATGTCCTGATAGCGTGTGAGTTTGGCGGCATGGTAACCTCCGAGCGACTTGTGGTAATAGCTGGGATCGGCCGACTGGAACAATCCTCCCATGGGCATGACGCGGTAATATCCCTGATCTTCGAGTATTATGCGGTCGGCCTGTGTCATGGGTATGCGGGCCGTGGCAGGAGCCGGCTGTGTGAAACTGTTGTGGTCGACATATCGCTTGTCGATACTGTAAAGATCTATTAGCACAAGACCGCCTATGACGATGGCACCGAGCTGCTCGCGCCTCATGTTCAGTGTTGTCATTATTGTGCATCCGGCCAGCAGTACCAGCAGCAGACTGCGTCCGGAGTCGGCGCTGACCATTGAGTGTCGCAGTTCGGTCACTACGGTGGCTATGCGCGGGTTGGCTATCGAGTATGCGCTGACGATATCGGCACTGTAGCCCTGCTGTTGCAGACTCTCCCCGATCATCATGGCTATCTGGCGGTCACCTTCGCTTATGGCCGATCCGTAGACTCCCGGGAATATCCATCCGAGCATACACAGGAAAGCTACACTGCCGAATGTCCATGCTGTTGCCAGCATGTAACGCCGGCGCTCCCTGTCACGTGCTGTGAGTACCTGCTGTAAGGCCATGATGCCGAGCACGGGCATTGCGAACTGAGCTATGACGAGTATTGATTCCGGTGTACGGAACTTGTTGTACATCGGGACCAGATCAATGAACAGGTCGGTGAGAGACATGAAGTTACGACCCCATGCGAGTCCTATGGACAGCAGTGTGGCTGTCAGTAGTGCCCACTTCAGTGGGCCTCTGACTACCACTGTACCAAGCACAAAAAGGGCGAATATGACGGCTCCGACATAGACCGGACCGTTGGTGCCTTCAGGTTCACCGAAATATTGTGACACAAACTGCTGTATGTATTGTTGTTCCGGAGCCTGCAGTCCGCTGTCACGCAACACTTTGTCAGCTCCGTCGATATCGCTGATGTTCATGGGCTGCATCTGGCCTCCTACAGGTTTGGCCGAGGCTCCTCCCTTGATGTTGGGGATTAACAGGGAGAACGTCTCGCTGCGGCCATAGCTGTACTGTGTGATGTAGTCGCGGTCAAGGCCGTCTGAATCATTACTGTCCGTGCCGGCTGTGGTGAGTTCGGAGTGACCGCCGCGTATGGTCTGGGCGGTGTATCTGTATGTGTTGTAAAGGCTGGGCGAATTGGCGGCGACGGCGAGCGTTGCGGCTGCTGCCAGCGTGACACTGCTTTTTATCCATGCGGACGTTTTTCTGTCTCTGACGGCTTTTGCAAGATAGGCTGTGGCGAGTATGATTATCAGAAAACCGAAGTAGTAGGTCATCTGTATATGGTTGGCGGCTATCTGCATCATCAGTGCCAGTGCCGTTATAGCGCCTCCGGCGGAATAACGGCCGCGATAGGCCAGGATGATGCCGGCAATTGTTGGGGGCACATAGGTGAGCGTCAGGAATTTCCATATGTGTCCTGCTCCTATTATGATGATGAAATAGCTTGAGAATCCCCAGGCTACAGCGCCTATGAGCGCATAGTACCATCGGCGGCGCAGTACGATCAGCAGCCAGTACATACCCATCATCATCATCATTACGAGTCCCGATGTGGTGGGGAGACCCAGTGAGTATACTTTGCCTATCCATTCGAACATCGAGTTGCTGGGATAGCTCGGTGTTATCTGGAATGTAGGCATTCCGCCGAAGAGTGAGTTTGTCCAGCGTGTGGTCTCACCTGTGGCCTCTCTGAAGGCGCGTGCCTCCTCGCCGTTGGCGATACCCTGCTGTACGTCGTGCTGTTGCAGCGTGTTGCCGTCCATCGAGTCCGGATAAAAAAACGCGAGCGCGATGACGGCCATCATGGCTATGGATACTATTGAGCCCCATATCTGGGGCTCGTTCAATATGCGTCGTATGTCAAGTTTCATGGTTACCTGTGGCTTGTGTCAGTATTTTCAGCCTTTATGTTCAACCGGTATCTGGCGCTGTATGCTGTGATCAAGTGAGATCAGTGTCTCGGTGGTGGTGACGCCGTTGATCATCTGTATCTTGTCGTGCAGTATCTCCATCAGATGTTCGTTGTCCCGTGCGTATAGTTTGAGCAGCAGGGTGTAGGGACCGGTGGTGTAGTGACATTCCACAACCTCGGGTATCTTTTCCAGTTCAGGTACCACATCTCGATACATGGCACCGCGCACGAGGTTCACGCCGATGTATGTACATGTACGGTATCCGAGTGTCTTGGGGCTTACGTTGTAGCCCGAGCCCGTGATGATGCCTACGTCTATCATGCGCTGGATGCGCTGGTGGACGGCGGCACGCGATACACCACACACCAGCGCTACATCCTTGGAGGGGATGCGGGCGTTACGTATTATGATGTCAAGTATCTGGCGGTCAAGATTGTCTATTTTTTCCATTTTGTAAAGTTTGTGATGTTATTAGGTTTCGCAAAAATAAGCATTCGTTTTTAAAATTTAAAGCAAATTGCTATAAAAAGTGCAAAAAAAGCCCTGTCACATACTTGTAACAGGGCTTTTGCTATGTATTTTATTGCAAAAATGCTTACTTTACGATATCCACGATTTCGATATCGAATACCAGTGTCTCGTTGCGGCCGATGGTGCTGCCCTGGCCCTGTACGCCGTAACCCAGATTGCCTGGAATGACGATGGTAGCTTTGCCTCCCTTGGCAAGCAGCTGGAGACCTTCGGTGAAGCCGGGGATGAAACGGCTTGCATACGAAGTCATGGGTTCTTCGCGGGTCTGGTCGAAGACGGTGCCGTCGGTATGCATGCCTTTGTAACGCAGTTTGATACGGTCGTTGCTCTTAACGAGATCACCGGTTCCGGGCTCTTCGATCTTATATACGAGACCGCTCTCGGCGCGGGTATAGCCGGCATTGTTTACGAGGCTGTCGGCGTAGGCTGCGCCTTTAGCTTTGTTCTCGACCGACTCCTCGCTGTTCTCCATGATGGCATTCTCTTTGTCCTGGGCATACTGCTGGGCACGGCTCATCAGCTGCTGGAAAGCCATCTGGTAGGTGTAGCTGTCACCGATCGAGTCGGCGTTGAAGGTTTTCTCCAGAGCGGCTGTCATCTTGTCGGCATTGACAGGAATTCTGAACTGGGCCGGCATACCCTTGGCTGCACCCCATATCTGCATACCTGCCTGTACACCCATGATATAGGACATGTCGGCGGTATCACGGCTGGCTACAGCCTTTAGTCCGCGTATGAAATCGGCTTTGCTGAACGAGGCTTTCTGCTCTTCGCTCATTTCTGCAATCTGGCGATCCATTGTCGACCGGAAGTTGGCGCCTAAGAACTCTCCGTAAGCATTTGAGATCGAGTCTCCGAGGGCTATTTCCTCGGCAGTTGCTGTGCCGGAGGCTGTCTGTGCCTTGTCACCGCATGCGGTGAAAGCTACCGTTGCGGTAGCCGCACATAGTGAAAGAATAATTTTTTTCATAAAACGTTTTATTTAAAAATTGTTGTACAGTATCATGTCGTATAAGGTACGTGTATTGCGTGATGTCATCGTCTTATGACTTCGTGTAGTGTGATCGTGAAGTCAAGGGCGGCGTTGCCTGGAATCACTCCGGCGGTTCCGCGCTTGCCGTATCCCAGATCGGCAGGGATGATGATGCGGTAGGTCCCGCCAGGTTTCATCATGAGCAGACCCTGGGTGAAACCGGGTACGAGTCCTGACACCGGAAAGATTACATCGCTCTCCGATTCGTCGAATATCTCACCGTTATACAGCCTGCCGGTATAGGTTACTCTCACCGAGTCATCAAGTGTCGGACCTGTGCCTTCTCCCTCGGTTATGATCTGGAACAATAGTCCCTGAGGTGTTCTCACGATACCCTCGCGCGACGCCTCTCGTTCAAGAAATGTCTGCTGGGACTCGACGCTCAGTGTGTCGGCAGTTAGCTGTTTTTCATACTGGCGGCTCATGTAGTCGCTGAGATAGCGGTCGGCGCTCGATGGGGTGAATCCTGTCTCACCGCCTTCCAGAGCTACGGTCAGCGCCTTGATGAATGTGTCCCGGTCGATGGGAAAACCGAGTTCCCGCATCTGACCCAGACGTTCGGCAACGGTCATGCCCTGCAGTATTCCCTGATAGTAGGGTTCGCGGTCGGCGCTTACGCTGAAAGCATCGTTGATACCTTTGATGAACTGTCCGGTGGAGTTGCTGTCTGCGGCATACCGCTCCTTGAGTATGGGCGACATGTGGCTGCTCCACACTGTGGCCAGTGCGGCTGAAACAGTATCGGCCGCGAGACTGTCACCTGGTGCTGATGCAGACCGGCCCCAGACCGCAAGTGCGGCCACTGCCATAAGCGGAACGATCAATATGCGTTTCATTATTGAGGAACAGGCCGTTATTTTCCTATGACCTTAAGAAGCTCCACATCAAATATCAGAGTCGAGTTGGGTCCGATGATGCTGCCGGCCCCCTGAGGGCCGTAGGCCAGCTGTGAGGGTATGAACAGCCGCCATTTTGAACCGGTTTTCATGAGCTGGAGCGCTTCTACCCATCCCGGAATGACCTGAGTGACACCGAACGTGGCGGGTACACCGCGCTCTACGCTTGAGTCGAACACTGTGCCGTCTATGAGTTTGCCGGTATAGTGGACCTCTACCTGATCGGCGGCAGTAGGGACAGGACCCTCACCCTCATTCAGTACTTCATACTGCAGACCGCTGTCGGTGGTCTTTACCTCAGGGCGTTTGCCGTTTTCGCTCAGGAATGCCTGGCCGGCCTGTAGATTGGCTTCGCCTGCCTTGCGGGATGCCTCCTGCTGCCTGGCCTCCATTTCTCCGAAGTATTTCTGAATGACAGCCTTGGCTTCGTCGTAGCTCATTCTGGGAGTGACGCCGTCATATACCGCGGCTACACCGTCGGCGAAATCCTTTACATTAATCGATTGAATGCCCGAGGCTTTGAAGTTATTACCCATGCTCAGTCCGAGAGCATAGCTGATCTGGTCAAGTTTATTATTTTCCATATTGTCAGGTTTTTACTGTTGTAACAACAATACAACTGCGCAAAGGTAGGTTAAAAAATGCTCTGAGCATCTTATAATTTTAATAAAAAATATTAAAAGCATTTTTTAGCCGTGATGTCATGGTGAATCAGTGACAGTGTCCCGCTTTCATCTGCCGGAGCGATGAAAGCGGGACACTGCGGAATATGTTTTGCCGGAGGCTGTTCAGTTGGAGCGGAAAGCTGTGGGTGACAGTCCGGTGATATGTTTGAAGTATTTGCCGAAGGCCGACTGGTTGGGAAAGTTCAGTTTATAGGCTACCTGTTGAATTGTATATCCCGAAAAACGTAACATGTTCTTGGCCTCGTTGATGACAAACTGGTCTATGATCGTGGCGGCCGTGCGGCCGGTGACTTCCCGCACCAGCAGCGACAGGTATTTGGGCGAGATGCACAGCTGGCCGGCATAGAAAGCTACCGTGCGTTCCTGACGGTAGTGCTGTTGCAGCAGGCTGAGGAAATCATGGACATAGTTGACCTTGCGGGAGCGCGTAAGACGTTGTTCGTCGTCAGGCATCATTGTCTTCAGTATCTGTCGCTTTTCGGTGGCGTAGGCCAGCTGGTACATCAGCGCCACCACTATGTTGCGGCCTATACTGCTGGTAATGAGCGACAGCTGTTGCTTTGTGTCGTTATTGTTTACGGCACACAGATGCAGCAGATTAAAGTAGCTCTGGAGAAGCTGCTGCTCGTCGGGGTCAAGCCTGAGCACGGGATCGGCATCAAAGAGCAGGCGCGGATTGATGATATTGACGTCGAAGTTGATACTGCTGATAAGTTCGTGCGACAGAAACAATGCATATATCTCGACCGTCTCGTTGTTGGTGAGGCTTGACGATATTATATCGTTGGGTCCTAATACAACCAGAGATCTGGGCTCCATTATATGGCAGTTGGAGCTTGATGTGATGTTTATACATCCTCTGACCACAACTATTATCGACATCCCCTCGAATCTTACCGGTTCAATGGCTTGTCTCGACACTATACCGTCAAATATCATGTGTGAGAAAATATAATCCTGTCCGGCATGACTGAATGACTCCGATATGTGGCTTATGTTGCTGATATCGTTAAGATTTAGTTTTTTTTCCATTTCTTGTTCGCTGCTCATGGATTGAGTTTGTTCACTTGAAGTATTTTGCTTTGTTTTCACCTCCCGGTCGCATAGTACTCCTAATGCTCAGGACCCCGATACCGCGGCGTGGCCTTGTCTGTGCTTTAAAACTGGTTTTATCTTCGTTCTCTCTTGCCCCGGTTTCAGGCGGCGGCGGGCGGTGGGGCCCGTCATCTCAGGGTTGTCGGGGCGGCTTGTCTGCTGTGGTCTGGTGCACTCCTGACCGGGATGCTGATTTATTTATGTAGCGCAAATATAGTGTGAAAGTTTGGGTTATTGTGCAACCTCATTCAAAAAAAATGTAAATTTTTCAAGAGTGTTCAAATAACACCCATATGATTGGAGATTTTTAGAATTA
The DNA here is from genome assembly GCA_910584665.1 of uncultured Muribaculaceae bacterium. GTDB lineage: Bacteria > Bacteroidota > Bacteroidia > Bacteroidales > Muribaculaceae > JAAVFS01. The sequence goes on from CAJUBL010000006.1 coordinate 22,408, forward strand.
TATACATCAACTTTTCAATTTTAATTGTTGTTATGATTATTACAATAGTCACAGGAAATCTCCGGATTGTCCAATAATCTTTGGAATTTTCAGGCAGGTTTGTATCTTTGCATCTGTAATTGAATTTCTGATAGTTTCAACTTCATTAACCTTCATATAGCCATGAGTTCAGGATTTAGTCTTTTCGCCGCCGTCTTGATGATGGGTTCGGCTATGACGGTGTCGGCCGAGGTATTCTCGCTCGACTCATGCCGGTCGATGGCTCTGTCCCACAATAAGGAACTGCTTATGCAGCAGGAGCGTGTCAGGGCTGCCGGATACACGCGGCGAGAGGCTTTTGCCGCTTATCTTCCTGCATTTGACTTTGCGGGCGGGTACATGTATAATCAGAAGAAGATCTCTATCTTCGATTCCGACCAGCTTCTTCCGACCAAATCTTTCAATCCGGCTACCGGTTCGTATGATTTCAATCTGGTTATTGATCCTGCAACGCATATGCCGGTCAAGGGACCCGACGGCCAGTATGTGCCTTCTACGGTGGCTCTCATTCCCAAGGAGGCGATGACCTATGATATACACAACGTGGTGTTCGGTGCCGTCACTCTTACTCAGCCCATATACATGGGTGGAAAGATCGTGGCAATGAACAGAATGGCCGGATATGCCGAGGAACTGGCCAGGGACCTCCATGCGGCGGCGCGTCAGGATGTGGTCTATGCCGTTGATGCCGCCTACTGGCAGGTCGTGTCTCTCTCGGCTAAGCATGCTCTCGCTACAAGTTATGTGGCTCTTCTCGATACGCTTGACCGCAATGTGCAGTTTATGCTTGACGAGGGAGTGGCGACGCGTAGCGACAAGCTCACGGTAGATGTAAAACTGAACGAGGCGCAGATTGATCTCACAAAGGTCGAGAACGGACTGGTCCTCTCCCGTATGCTTCTGGCCCAGCTATGTGGCATGCCTGTGGATTCGGATATGCATGTGTACGACGAGTCCATGGAACAGATTGATACTTCGGCCGAGATTGCAACATCCTACGACATGCAGCGTGTCTATGATGCCCGTCATGATGTGCATGCACTGGAGATGGCCGTCAGTATCGCCGGTCAGCAGAGCCGTGTGGCGATGTCTTCGATGTTGCCCAACGTGGCGCTCATAGGGACATACTCATTTAGTAACCCGAATATGTTTGACGGCTTCAGTAAGCGTTTCGACGGTGCTTTCTCGGTTGGGGTGGCTGTGAAGATCCCGCTGTGGCACTGGGGAGGTAATTATAACAAGTACCGTGCGGCCAAGGCCGAGCAGAATGTGGCCAGGCTGCGTCTCGACGATGCCAGAGAGAAGATAACGCTGCAGGTGTCGCAGGCTGCCTTCAAGGCTCAGGAGGCAATGAAGACGTATCTTATGACCATAACCAACGAGACCAAGGCCAACGAGAATCTCAGCAACGCACGCATAGGATTCAGCGAGGGAGTGCTTACTACCGACAATATACTCGAGGCACAGACTGCCTGGCTCAAGGCTCACAGCGAGAAGATCGACGCCATGATCGAGGTTCAGCTGTGTGATACATACCTCAACAAGGTCCTCGGAACAATGAGGATTGAAGACTGAAAATTAAAATTAATGACTATTTCCTAACTGTTATTTTTCCCGTTATGGCTGAAAATACTAATATATCGATTGATGAGAAAAAAGAGAACCGGCATCTTATCTCTTCGCTGGCTGTCGTAGTGATACTGGTTGCCGCTCTGGCACTTGTCGGATTTCTCTTTCTTAAAGAACCTCCGGAGATAATAGAGGGTCAGGCCGACGCTACCTCCGTACGTATATCAGGTTCACTTCCGGGACGTGTCACAGAGTTTATGGTGCGCGAGGGTGATATGGTGCGTAAGGGTGATACTCTTGTTCACATCCACTCGGCTCTCGCCGAGGCTAAGCTTTCCCAGGCACAGGGTATGGTGGAAGCGGCCGAAGCTATGAACCGAAAGGTCGATGCCGGCACCCGGGTGCAGATCATACAGTCGGCCTACCAGCTGTGGCAACAGGCCAGGGCTGCTGTCGGGATAACCCGGAAGACTTATGACCGCATGCAGTCGCTCTATTCCAAGGGCGTGGTCTCGGAGCAGAAGCGTGATGAGGCAAAGGCTGCGTATGATGCGGCGGTTGCCGCCGCCACAGCGGCCGAGAGTCAGTACAGCCTTGCCAGGCAGGGCGCACAGCGCGAAGACAAGGAAAGTGCCAGTGCTATGGTAGGAGTGGCTCAGAGCGGAGTGGCTCAGGTCAACGCTCTGCTTGACGACCAGTATCTCACCGCTCCATGTGACGGACAGATCGATATAATATACCCTCATGAGGGAGAGCTTGTATCTATAGGCGCTCCTATAATGAATCTCCTGCGTACAGACGACAAGTGGGTCACATTCAACGTACGTGAGGAATTGCTCAGCGACCTTACCATGGGCAAGACAATAAAGGTGACGGTTCCGGCTCTTGACATGAAAGAGATTGATGTCAGGATATACTATATCCAGGACATGGGAACGTATGCTACCTGGCGTGCCACCAAGTCGACCGGAGACTGGGACAGCCGTACTTTCCAGATCAAAGCCCGTCCCTCTGACTCCATACCCGACCTGCGGCCCGGTATGACAGTAATATATAACTGATGTCGATATATATCCTGATATTCGGAAATACTATCGGAGCAGAATATTAATCGTATAAGATTATGGCTTTTGCTAAAGGACTCGGTTCGACAATGAGACGTGAGATCCGTCGCCTGGGATCACGGCGTGTCTACCTGTGGGCAATGGTGCTCATACCGCTCGCCGTGGCCTTTTTTTTCCTGAATCTCATGGAAAGCGGGTTGCCGACCAAGGTCCCTACAGCTATCATCGACCTTGACAACTCGTCGATGTCGCGCAATCTCACCCGCTCTCTGGGAAGTACCGAACTCATCGATCTGTCCTATCATGCCGACAGCTATCACGAGGCTATGGAAATGGTGCGGTCAGGCAGGATCTACGGATTTTTCCTCATTCCGCGTGACTTCGAGGCGCATGCTCTGGCAGGACGTACGCCGACGCTCACATATTACAGCAACATGACCTACTTTGTGCCGGGCACTCTCGCCTACAAGGGTTTCAAGACCATGGCTGTGCTCACGTCGGGCAAAGTAGTGGAGACTTCGCTCACCGGCAAGGGATTCAGCGAGGATCTCGCAGGAACGATTCTGCAGCCTATAGTTGTGGACACACATCCCATAGGCAATCCATGGACCAATTATTCGATATACCTCAGCAACTCGTTTATCCCGGGATTGCTGGAACTCATGATATTTATGGTGACATGCTTCTCGATATGCGGGGAGATAAAGCATAGGACATCGGTTGAATGGATCGCTTATGCCCATGGCTCTGTCACTACAGCCCTGATAGGTAAGCTTTTGCCACAAACCGTCATATTCACAGTGATGGGGTGGGGATTCGACGCCCTGCTCTTCAGGTATTCCGGCTTCCCCTGCGGCCATACCTGGAGTATGTTGCTGGCCATGCCTCTGTTTGTCATGGCGTCACAGGCCTTTGCCGTCATTATATGCTCGGCTGTGCCCAACCTGCGTCTGGCCATGAGTATATGCTGCCTCACCGGTATTCTGGCGTTCTCAGTTGCGGCGTTCTCGTTTCCGGTCGAGAGTATGTACCCGTCAATAGGCATATTCAGCTATATACTGCCGGTGCGATGGTATTTTCTGATATATATAGACCAGGCCCTGAATGGTATCGATATGTATTATTCACGTTACTGTTTTGTAGCACTGATCGTATTTATACTTGTGGCCTGTTCGATTGCCTGGAGGCTGAAGAAGAGATTGCTTAACCCTGTTTATGTGCCTTGAATTGCTATGTTTGGACGAATAAAAAACTGGACACTCACGGTAGCGCGTGTCATGAGGCGCGAACTATACCTCTCGCTGACCGATGTCGGCGTGATGCTGTTCTTTCTTTTTCTGCCTCTGGTTTACCCTATAATATATACGCTGATATATAATCCGGAGGTAGCCCGTGAGATTCCTGTTGCGGTCATCGACGACTGCCGTTCGGCCCAGAGCCGTGAGTTCGTGCGTATGGCCGACGCTACCGAGGCCATACACATCATTGGCTATGCCTCCGATATGGCCGAGGCCCGCCGATGGAAGGACTCCAAGGCATGCTATGGAATTATCCATATCCCGGCCGACTATTCGCGTTCTCTGGGACGGGGAGAACAGGCAAACGTCACCTTCTACAGCGATATGTCGCTGTTGTTGCGTTACCGTTCCATGCTCCTGAGCATGACCGAACTGCAGCTCGCCGCCGGTGCCATGATCCGCACGGAGGCGATCTCGTCGCTTGGGTCATTGGCGTCCGGGATGGGCGACAGTCCTGTCGAGAATGTGTCGTTTATGTTAGGTGATACAGAGCAGGGCTTCGCATCGTTTGTCATTCCGGGAATCATTATTCTGATACTGCAGCAGAGTATGCTGCTTGGAATCACAATGCTCGGCGGCACGAGCTATGAGCGGCGCCTGCGGGGCGGCGGTGTCGATCCGCTTGCCGTAAGGGGAGCCACACCCGTAGCCTCGGTTATTGGTCGCATGCTCTGTTTTGTGCTTATATACATGCCGCTCTCAATCTATGTCATGCACTTTGTTCCGGTGATGTTCTCATTACCTCATGTCGGCTCGCCGATGCAGTATCTGCCATTCATATTGCCGATGCTTGTCGCTACGGCATTTATGGGCATGACTCTCGAGATTCTGGTCAGGGAACGAGAGATGTCGTTTATGGTTGTCGTGTTCACGTCGGTCGTTTTCCTGTTCCTCTCGGGGCTCACATGGCCGCGTTATGCCATGAACTGGCTGTGGAAAGGCATAGGTGATCTTATACCGGCCACATGGGGTGTGGAAGGCTTCATCCGCATCAACTCCAATAATGCGACAATATATGATAACGCCCATTGCTACATAATGATGTGGGGACTCGCCGTCTTCTATTTCTTCACAGCCATATGGGCCACAAGGTATATTGATGTCAGAGCGCGCTTGCAGACCGGGTACAGGTATTTGCCAAAAATGTGATTGCATGAAGATATCAGCTGGCCGGACGCGTATCGCCCTCTTGTTTTATGCCGACGGCAGTGTGTCGGGCCATGTATGGTTAATGGCTGTCTTGTGTTCAGTTCCTTTGAATATGAAGTTGATACATCTTTTCGTGCGCATTCTGTATCATATGTCGTAAGTATACTCTGAAATCGGAATCCGGTTGCGGTCCAGTGATAAAGAATATCCTCATGGAAAAAATGCATAAGGATATTTTTGTTACGGTATAGGACCAGGCATAAAAATGCAAAGGCATATGACAGAACCGTAAAAATGCTCTAAAATAAAGAAGAACGTAAATAAATATTACCATTTGTTAGGATAATCGATATTTTTGTTATACTTTTGCGGTGGAAAACAATTTCAAGCAATAAATTATTGTTTAGGTTTATAATATGAAAGCAACTGAAGTTATCGACGACCTTAAGCGTCGTTTTCCCAATGAGCCAGAGTATATCCAGGCTGTTGAAGAGGTTCTGACAACAATCGAGGACACTTATAATGAACACCCCGAATTTGAACGTTACAACCTTATAGAGCGACTCTGCATACCCGATCGGATTTTCTCTTTCCGCGTATCGTGGATCGACGATGCCGGCAAGGTGCGCAATAACATGGGATACCGTATACAGCATAATAATGCCATCGGTCCTTATAAAGGAGGTATACGTTTTCACTCATCGGTCAACCAGTCGATTCTCAAATTCCTTGCTTTCGAGCAGACTTTCAAGAATTCTCTCACCACTCTCGCCATGGGCGGTGCCAAGGGTGGCAGTGATTTTTCTCCACGAGGCAAGAGTGACATGGAAGTGATGCGCTTCTGCCAGGCATTCGTTGCCGAGCTGTGGCGTCATATCGGTCCCGACACCGATGTGCCTGCCGGTGATATAGGTGTAGGTGGCCGCGAAGTAGGCTATATGTACGGTTACTATAAGAAGATGGCCCGTGAATTCACCGGCACTTTCACCGGCAAAGGTCTTGAGTTCGGCGGTTCGCTTATACGTCCTGAGGCTACAGGCTACGGCAACTGCTACTTCCTGCTCAATATGCTCGCTACGCGCGGCATCGACATCAGGGGCAAGCGTGTGGCTGTATCCGGATCCGGAAATGTGGCGACCTATACGGCAAAAAAACTGCTTGAACTCGGAGCTGTGGTCGTGTCTATGAGTGACAGTTCGGGTTCGATATATATTCCCGAAGGCATGACACCCGCCATGCTCGACTACATCTTTGAACTGAAAAATGTATATCGCGGCCGCATCAGCGAGGTTGCCGAGGAATATCCCGATCAGGTTCAGTACTTCCCGGGAGAGCGTCCATGGCACCGTGTGAAATGTGATATCGCCATGCCTTCGGCAACACAGAACGAGATTGACGGTGACGATGCGCGTGCTCTGCTCCAGGGTGGATGTATTGCAGTGAGCGAGGGTGCCAACATGCCGTCGACCCCCGAGGCAATAAAGGAATTCCTCTCGGCAAAGATTCTGTATGCTCCGGGTAAAGCCGCCAACGCAGGCGGTGTGGCGACATCAGGACTCGAGATGGCACAGAACTCCCAGAAACTCTCATGGAGCGCCGCCGAGGTTGATGCTAAACTCAAGGACATCATGGCCAATATCCACGCCCAGTGTGTGGCTCACGGTACTGAGTCTGACGGATTCATCAATTACGTCAAGGGTGCCAATGTGGCCGGCTTTATGAAGGTAGCACGTGCCATGATGGCTCAGGGTGTACTCTGAAATTAGATAGATGAACATTTAAGATTGGTTTTATATAAGGTAAAGCGGGGTCTGTCGTGATGACAGACCCCGCTTTTGCATTTCTGTCGTCAGTCTGAAAATCTATGTCTTCGTCTTTTTTTGCGTAATTCGCGTTTATCGTTCAGTTTTAATTATCTGCACAGAACGTTTTCGGAGCAACGCGTAGAAAGAATCTGTGCTTTAAAATATTCGATGCGGGGTCTTGTTATTACAGGAAAATTCTGTAATTTTGGATGTCCAATAAACAGAAATACATATTTATGGAAATAATAAATTTTGCCGATTCATGCTCGCTCGTCAGTCAATACATGCGCGAACTGCGGGATGTCAGTATACAGGGTGACATGATGCGTTTCCGCCGTAATCTGGAACGCATCGGTGAAATCATGGCATTCGAGATTTCACGCACTCTCAGTTATGGCAAAGAAGAGGTGACCACCCCGTTGGCCCGAACTGAGTGTGATGTTATAACCGACAGGATTGTGCTCGGCACCATTTTTCGTGCCGGCGTGCCTTTCCATCAGGGATTCCTCAACTTCTTCGATACTGCCGAGAATGCTTTTGTGAGTGCCTATCGTAAGTACAAGGAAAAGGAAAACTTCGATATCTGCATCGAGTATCTGGCCTCACCACGTCTTGACGGTAAAGTGCTTATTCTTGCCGACCCTATGCTCGCCACAGGCGCCTCGATGGAACTCAGCTATCGTGCGCTTCTGACCAAAGGCGATCCGTCCCATATTCATGTAGCTTCGGTAATAGCCTCCCGTCAGGCTATAGACTATATCAGGCGAACATTCCCCGAAGACAGAACCACGATATGGGTGGGTGCTGTTGATCCCGAGATTAACGCCCACAGCTATATCGTTCCCGGTCTCGGCGATGCCGGTGATCTCGCTTACGGCATCAAGGATTGACCGATATGCTGAATATTATTGAACACGCCTCCCTCAGGCCGCTTAATACTTTTGGCATAGACGGCTCTGTAGCCATGCTTGTCGAGTGGGAATCGGCAGCCGATCTTGATGCATTTTTCCGTGACAGCGACTGCTCGTTCGCGTTGCCGCCCAAACCGATAGGGCAGGGCAGCAATCTCCTTTTTGCTTCCTATAGTTATGACGGTATGTTTCTTAGATGTACCAATCGGGATCATGTGATACAGTCACGGGACGAGGATGGCTCGGTCAATATCCTGGTGGGAGCCGGATGTGCTCTTGACGAACTCATCGGGTGGACATGCCGCCAGCAGATATGGGGACTCGAGAACCTGTCTCTTATTCCCGGGACTGTCGGCGGCGCTGCTGTACAGAATGTCGGTGCCTATGGTGCTGAATTTGGCGACGTCGTCACCGAAGTTTACTGCTACGACACCCGCCGCATGTGTGAGATCACGCTTTCTCGCGAGAATCTGAATTACGGTTACAGGGATTCTATATTCAAACATCAGGTCAATCCCGGTCAGCTTGTCGTGACTGCTGTTTTGATTAAACTCTCGCTCAGGCCTGCACCCAGAGTTGATTACGGAAATCTCCGATCACATCTTACAGGCCGGCTCGGAGGAGACCTGACTCCATCCGATCTCCGCGATGCTGTGATAGCCATACGTCGTTCCAAACTTCCTGATGTTGAAGCTACCGGAAGTGCCGGCAGTTTCTTCAGGAATCCTGTGATCTCACAGCGGAAATTCTCTACGGTCATTGATCTGGCCCGCTCCATGGGCATCGGAGAGTCAGAGATACCTTCGTATCCTGTTGCCGACAGTTCGGGCTGTCAGATGGTCAAACTTTCAGCGGCATGGCTTATCGACAAGTCAGGTTGGAAAGCATATCGCCGTTGGAATGTTGCGACATGGCCTGCTCAGCCTCTTGTCCTTGTCAATACCACCGGATATGCTTCGGGGGTAGAGGTCCTGTCTCTTGCTACAGATATAATGGATGACATCGAACGCAAATGGAGCATACGTCTCGAACCTGAAGTCGAAATACTTTTTTAGAAGTATGTTGTTAGAGCTCGCTTTCAGACTGTTTTTCCGTCCGTTTTTTCTCGGGTAACCGTCCGCTTTTTTGAAATTTTGAATTCTCAGGGCCTTAAAATTGCTTTAATAAACTGATTATTAATAATATATCTCCATTTTTGTTGGTTTCTTTTTTTGTTCTGAAAAATTTTATTGCTACGCCATGGTCCTGAACTACATCTGGATTGTATTTTTTATTGTCGCCTTTGTTGCTTCCATCCTCAGATCGGCGACGGGTGACTTTACTGTCTGGAGTGAAGTGATGGGAGCCTCGTTCACCTCGGCCGCAAACGCTTTTGAGATTGCCTTGTATCTTACAGGTGTACTCTCTCTCTGGCTCGGTCTTATGAAGATCGGTGAACGTGCCGGGGTAATTCACGTTTTCGGTCGTCTCGTCTCGCCTCTTTTCTCCCGTCTGTTTCCGGGAGTTCCGAAAGATCATCCGGCTATGGGCTCCATGTTCATGAACATGTCTGCCAATATGCTCGGCCTCGACAATGCGGCCACGCCCCTCGGCCTGAAAGCTATGCAGGAGCTTCAGTCAGTCAATCCCCAGAAAGACCGCGCGACCGATGCGATGATAATGTTCCTGGTTCTCAACGCTTCGGGGCTGTGTCTTATTCCCATAAGCATCATGATGTACAGGGCTCAGGCGGGAGCCGCAAATCCTACTGATGTCTTTCTCCCTATCCTCGTTGCCACGTTTATGGCTACATTTGTCGGCATTGTTTCCCTGTGTATCCGTCAGCGTATACGTCTTTTTGATCCTGTACTCCTGTCATGGCTTGGAGGCATGGCTGCTGTTATCGGATTTATTGTCTGGTTTTTTTCCTCTCTTCCGCGCGAGACCGTCCAGCTATGGAGCGGGATGATTGCGAACATTATTCTTTTCAGCGTCATAATTCTTTTTATTTTGGCCGGAATACGTCGCCGCCTTAATATGTATGAGGCCTTTATCGAAGGCGCAAAAGATGGCTTTAAAACGGCTGTGATGATTATCCCTTACCTTGTTGCGATACTCGTTGCGATCGGAATGTTCAGGGCATCCGGTGCCATGGATGTGCTGACTGATGCGATGGCATCCGTTGTCGTATGGCTTGGCTTTGACGCCGATTGGGTTGCGGCACTCCCCACTGCAATCATGAAACCGCTGAGCGGTAGTGGTTCACGCGGCCTGATGGTCGATCTGATGAATACCTATGGTGCCGACTCTTTTGTCGCTCGCGTTTCAGCATCGATTCAGGGCAGTACCGACACGATGTTCTATGTTCTGGCTGTATACTTCGGTAGTGTAGGGGTGAAGCGCACACGTTATGCTGTTTCATATGCACTGTTGGCCGATGTAGTAGGCTCCGTATCAGGTATCATAGCCGCCTATATTTTCTTCCGGTAAGCCGGCGGCTGGCTGATAGTGTTAAAGTGCAGATTCTTTCTACGCTTTGCTCCGAAAGGGTTCTAAGATAATTAACGTTGAACGATAATCGCAGATTATTGGGGACTATCCGGGTGGTTGGATTAACAACCGCAAATTACGCGAATTACGCAAAATTTATTAGATGTAGATTCTTACTCTGCTACACTTCAAAAGTATTCTGAATGATAATTAAAGTTGAAAGATAGTCGTTTATTACACAAAAATCATGTTCTCACAGATGGATATATAATCGATGCATAAAACTTATTTGCGTAATTTGCGGTTTTTCAACTTTCCGGATGGTCTCCAATAATCTGCGAAATCTGCGTTTTAACACAAAACCGTCCGGATAGCCCAAAAATGTAATCCGCGCTTAACTAAACATACTCTTAGTTTTTTTTCAAATAAAAAATTCCTAATTTTGCAATGTGACTGAACTGCCTCCGCAGTCAGAGTATTTGCATTACCTAACATTCTGAAAATGAGAGTTAACATACAATGGCTCGCCGACGGCGTCGACATGCCGTCCCTTGATTTTCCACGCCTCGAAGCGTGGATTCAGGATGTCGCACACCTCCACGCCTGCATTGCCGGTGATATAAACTACATCTTTTGCAATGATTCCAAAATACTTGAAATCAATCAGAAATATCTTCAACACGACTATTTTACAGATATTATAACGTTTGATTATACCCGTGGACAGCTCATCCGTGGCGACATGTTTATTTCTCTTGACACAGTCCGTTCCAATGCCATCCTTGTCGGGTCTGAATACGACGTTGAGCTTCAGCGTGTTATAATCCATGGCATACTTCATCTCTGTGGTATTGACGACAAGGGTCCCGGTGAACGCGAGATTATGGAACATCATGAAAATGAAGCTCTTGCTCTTCTGGAGCTGTAATTTGTTTATGATATGAGATTTAATTATGATGTCATAGTTATTGGGGCCGGTCATGCCGGTTGTGAGGCGGCCGCTGCTGCGGCGCGCCTTGGCTCGTCAACACTTCTCATCACACACGATCTGAACAAGATAGCTCAGATGAGCTGTAATCCTGCTGTCGGCGGCATTGCCAAAGGTCAGATAGTCAGAGAGATTGACGCGCTTGGCGGACAGATGGGAATTGTGACCGACCGAACTGCCATACAGTTCCGTATGCTCAACCGTTCCAAAGGCCCTGCCATGTGGAGCCCCCGTGCCCAGAGTGACCGCAATCGTTTTTCGGCTCTCTGGCGCCATGTACTTGAAAACACCCCGAACCTCTCCTTGTGGCAGGATTCTGTGATTCAATTTATTATAAACGATAATCGGGTAGGGGGTGTGGTTACCTCGCTGGGAGTCACTTTCACTGCACGGGCTGTTGTATTGACTGCAGGCACATTCCTTGACGGTTTGATGCATATCGGCCGTACTCAGATACCGGGGGGGCGCATATCTGAGGCCGCCTCCTACGGTCTTTCTGACCAGCTTCGCAATCTCGGTTTTACTGTAGATCGAATGAAGACCGGGACTCCGGTACGTATTGACGGCCGTTCTGTACATTGGGAACTGACTGAACGTCAGGATGGTGACGACGATTTTCATAGATTTTCATTTCTTCCCTCGGTTCATCGCGAGCTCTCTCAACGCCCATGCCACATCATATATACCAACGAGTCTGTACATGAGATACTTCGTCGGGGTTTGCCAGATTCTCCGCTCTACAACGGACAGATAAAGAGCATAGGACCACGTTACTGTCCAAGTATAGAGACTAAGATAGTCACATTTGCCGATAAAAACGAGCATCAGCTTTTTCTTGAGCCCGAGGGAGAAGACACTCAGGAATATTACCTTAACGGATTTTCTTCTTCACTCCCCATTGATATACAGATCGAAGCTCTGCAGGCTATTCCGGCGCTGCGGGATGTTCAGATCTATCGCCCCGGATATGCTATCGAATACGACTTCTTTGATCCGACACAACTCCGTCATTCATTGGAGACCAAAATTGTTTCGGGACTCTTTTTTGCCGGGCAGGTCAATGGTACGACCGGTTATGAGGAAGCTGCGGGTCAGGGACTTGTCGCAGGCATCAATGCCGCTCTTAAAGTGCAGGGTAGAGAACCTTTCACACTTTCGCGCGACCAGGCCTATATAGGTGTTCTTATTGATGACCTTGTGACCAAAGGTGTTGATGAGCCTTATCGCATGTTTACCTCACGCGCTGAGTATCGTATCCTGCTCCGCCAGGATGATGCCGACATGCGTCTTACACCTCTTGGTTATGAAATAGGTCTTGCATCACGTGAACGTTATGACAGAATGCTTCTGAAGCGACAGTGGCGTGATGATTTCATAGATTTTTGCCGTACGGCAAAAGTCCGTGCCGGTGACATAAACCTGTTTTTGGAACAGGTAGGAAGTTCGTCTTTATCCGAGGGAACACGCATCTTCGATCTTCTCCTTCGTCCGCAACTGACGGTCGGACTTCTGAAACATCATCTGCCGCGACTTCTCTCATTCATCAACCGTATACCGCACGACCTTTGCGATGAGGTTGTTGAGGCCGCACAGATCCTGATTAAATATCAGGGTTATATTGATCGCGAGAGGCTGATTGCCGACAAGATCGCCCGTCTTGAAAGCATCCGCATCCGTGGTCGCTTCAACTACGATTCTATTACGGCAATCTCGACCGAGGCTCGGCAGAAACTTTGTCGGGTCGATCCGGAGACAATAGCCCAGGCGTCGCGCATACCGGGTGTCTCTCCGAATGACATCAATGTTCTTCTACTGTTGTGCGGCCGATAATTGTTTCACGTGGAACACAAACAAATTTCATTATATCAACCTATTAATTATTTCAAAATGGAATATATAAAGTCTCGCGTCCGCGATGTTTTTGACTTTCCTAAAAAGGGTGTTGTATTTAAGGATCTTACTACCGTCTTCAAGGATCCCCGTGCGCTGCATATTATAGGGTGGGATCTTTCTCAGCTATACCGTGACAAGGGGGTGACCAAGGTGGTGGGTATTGAATCCCGCGGATTTATCGGCGGATCAATACTGGCATTTGAACTTGGTGCAGGTTTTGTGCCGGTACGCAAGCCGGGAAAATTGCCGGCCGATACACTTCAGGCTACCTACGAGAAGGAATATGGCACCGATACGATAGAGATTCACCGTGACGCCATTACAGAAGACGATATCGTCGTACTTCATGATGATGTGCTCGCAACAGGGGGGACCATGCTCGCCGCATATAACCTTGTCAGAAGTATGAATCCGAAGAAGATATATGTAAACTTTATTATCGAACTGAGTGCCCTTAATGGGCGTTCTATACTTCCGCCTGATGTCGAGGTGACATCACTCATCACTTATTGATGATTGTCATCGGCCCTCGGCCAGCCGGTTCCAGAGGTCATCAGTCAATTTTTTGCGAAATTAGCAGTTTCCATCCAACCCGTATTGCCAATTAGCGGTTAATCTCATTTCCGGATAGTCAAATCGCGAAATTTGCGGTTTATTACAACGCCGGATGGCTAAATGTAAATCTGCGGAATCTGCGCTTGAAAAATCCCGCCGGATGGCCAACAAAAATCTGCGCTTAAAGTTTCTCCATCAGATGGCCTGACCATAATCGGCACTCATTTTTATTCCATCATGGCACAGCACGACACCGACAAATCACAGTCTCTCCGGGACAAGATAGCAATTCTTCCGGATACTCCCGGTGTATATATGTATTACGACAAAACAGGGAAGGTGATCTATGTCGGTAAAGCCAAAAATCTCAAGCGTCGTGTATCATCTTATTTTAACCGTACACACGATTGCCTCCGTACAAATCTGCTTGTACGGGCAATCGCCGATATGAGTTATATTGTAGTGCCTACCGAGCAGGACGCTCTCAATCTCGAGAACTCCATGATCAAGGAGTACAAGCCCCGTTATAACGTGCTGCTCAAAGATGATAAATCCTACCCGTGGATATGTGTCACAAACGAACTGTATCCACGGGTTTTTCTCACGCGGCAATATCTGGGCGACGGTTCCAGATATTATGGTCCGTATACTGACGTTCCTTCTGCCAGGGCAGTACTTGACCTGATAAAACGACTGTATCCGATCCGTTCATGCCGCATACCGATTACTTCCGAATATATAACACGCGGAAAGGGACATGTGTGTCTCGATTATCATATCAGACGATGTAAGGGGTGCTGTGTGGGTGAGATATCTCCGGAACAGTATCGTGAATATATCGAACATGTAAAACAGATTCTGCGCGGCGATACATCCGAGCTGATGGAATACCTGCGCGACCGTATGGCTGAACTTGCGGCAGAACTACGTTTTGAGGAGGCGCAGACCCTCAAGGAACAGTATCTGCTTGTCGAACGATACCGCTCTAAGAGTGTTATCGTGAGCCAGACAATGAGTGATGTCGACGTCTTCGGTATTGACGATGACAATCGTGATGTGTTTGTCAACTATATGCATGTGCGGCGAGGTGTAGTGGTGCGAAGCATGACACTCCGCTATAAACGTAACCTTGACGAGTCATATGCCGAGATGCTGGCATATGCCATCGAGGAGGTGCGTCATATGCTCGGTATTGCTTACCGTGATGTTATCGTGCCCGTCATTCCTGACGTCGAATTGCCAGGTGTCACAATCTCGGTTCCGCAACGTGGTGACAGGGCGAAACTGCTCGATGTTTCCACACGCAATGCCACACAGGCCAAACTTGATCTTCTCAAGCAGATGGAACGGAACAACCCGGAGGAACGTCTGGAACGCACCCTGCGCCGTATGCAGCAGGATTTTCATCTCTCTGAGCTTCCCCGTCATATAGAGTGCTTTGATAACTCCAATATCCAGGGAACAAATCCGGTGGCTTCATGTGTGGTTTTCAGGAATGCCAGGCCTTCAAAGCGGGATTATCGGCATTTCATAATCAAGACTGTCGAAGGCCCAGATGACTTCGCCTCGATGAAAGAGGTGCTGACGCGCCGTTATTCACGCCTCGTCGATGAGGGGGAACCTCTGCCTCAGCTTATCGTTGTGGATGGCGGAAAAGGACAGCTGAGCGCCGCTGTAGAGGCTCTTGATCAGATGGGACTGCGCGGACGTATCGCTGTGGTCGGAATAGCAAAGCGTCTCGAGGAAATTTATTTTCCGGGAGACTCGGCTCCGTTGTATATCGATAAAAATTCAGAGTCACTGCGCGTTGTGCAGCATCTGCGCGACGAGGCTCACCGGTTCGGTATCACACACCATCGTGACCGAAGAAGTAAATCACAGATAGCAAGTGAGTTGGATTTAATAAAAGGGGTCGGAGGCGCTACAAAGACAGCCTTGCTTAAACACTTTAAAAGTGTAAAACGCATACGCGAGGCCACCCTCGAAGCCCTGACAGAGATTGTAGGTCCGGCCAAAGCCCGCCTCGTATACGAAGCCCTCCGTCCCGACTGACCGTTCTCGAAAATAGAAAAAGAAATGCCGCTTTCGGTGTTTCGACATCACTGTATGCAAAATGGGATTATATTTTTATTTCATTTTGTAAGGATTATTCAATTAAAATTTGTAATATTGCACTGACCTAACGCCGTGAGTCTCTGTTCGCAGAGTCGGAAGTGGGAGGTCTTTACATAATGAAAGCGTTTACTGCGCTTGATTCTTGGCTATCAGAAATGTGGCAGTTTCTAAACCATCGTCAAGGATGAGGCAACGGTAGATGTCTCGGGTATGGTCACGTACTCCATAGCTGTTTGTGTCCTGAGGCATAAGCGGTTATGACGTATATATCATACGGCGTAGGCTCTGCGCGTTGCTCGTTCCACGATGAAACGGCGAAGCCACATGCCTTGATAGCGGGACGGGTAACGGTACGGATCCTGCGCTTATTTTTAACCATACATCATATGAGACAAAACATCTTTATCGCATTTTTTCTTTCAATCGCATGCCTGATGCCGGATGGCGCTCATGCAGAAACAATCAAAGTTGTTGAAGACTACTCGTCTGGCATAAATGGCGCCAACTATACGGCCACACTTGATGACGGTACAATACTCGGGTTCTATGAATACAGAAGCATGGAAAACTCATACCACTTCTGCGGAGCTATATCAACGGCCGAAACTCTGTCTATACCCGACGGAATAACAATTGGAGCAACAGACCATGAGATAACCATGATAGGATGTTACGGCGAATTGGACCTTACACAGGCGACAACTGTAAAAAGACTGATATTCGGACCGTCAATCAATACAATCGACGGTGCTATACCGGCCTCTGTCAGTGAACTGCACCTGACAAGTATAACGCCTCCCGATCTAAACAGCTCCTCATATATCCACGTCGGGACAGCAGTCTACGTGCCGCAGTCGGGCTACAGATCCTATCAGGTGCTTGTAGCAGATAAAGAGAGCGGGTGGTACGATAAAAAAGTAACATACGAAGGCTATACCCCAAACTGTATAACTGTCAATGTCAAAGTAGCCGGATCATTTGCAAACGAACTGTTGAAATCAACTGACCAATTGACCGATGTCGACGAACTCACTGTCACCGGTCATCTCAATGATGCGGATATGCAAAATTTCAACAAAATACGTTTCCTCTCGAAACTGGATCTGACACAGACCGACATAACATCTATAGGCGGGTGTGCCGGGCTCGGGTTGCTGACAGAACTCAGACTCCCCGCTACAGTAGTCCGTGTGAACGACAATGCATTCACCGGTTGCGCAAAATTATCGGATTTCGATTTCTCTCAGATAAAGACTATCGGAGCTGATGCATTCCAGGATTGCCGGTCCCTGACCTATATCGATGGCGGCAGCGTGAAGGAAATCGGCAACGCATCGTTCAGCGGATGCACCGGTCTGATCACTGTTGACATGCCATCGGTGACAATCATTCCTGATGAGGCTTTTTATAAATGCGATAGCCTTGCATCGGTCAATCTGACAAACGTCACACACATCAGAGGCCGGGCCTTTTCGTTTTGTAGAAACATTACCGAACTGGATATACCTAACCTGGAGTCTATTACAGGGTCGAGTGCGTTTGACGAGTGCCGAAAACTCTCGAAAATAAATCTTGGGACAAAACTTGATGCAATTCCTGACAATACATTCTCCGGATGTATATCACTATCCGATATCGATATACCGTCATCAGTCAGAAGCCTCGGATATAAATGCCTCGCATCCTGTCCTATTACCGATCTGATAATACCCGAAGGAGTTATAAGGATAGGACGAGATATTTTATTTGACTACGGAACCACGGTATTATCGACAGTCTCTCTCCCGTCCACACTACAATATATAGATGAAGATGCGTTTAGTGGATGCAGGACAATCAGGGATGTGTACTGCCACATAGTCGCACCTCCGGCGATTTCCGGAATTGAGAACGTTTCAAACATAACATTACATGTGCCCTCAGTTTCACTCAATGTATACAGACTGCACGAGACCTGGTATAAGTTCAGACAGATCCTGCCTATTGAAGAGAACATCGATAAACTGACCGTCAATGGTGACTTTACTCTTTATGATTATAACGGTCTGGCCGATGAGATAGATCTGACACTGTCATACACCCCGGCAACCGATAACTGGTCTGACGATAAGACTGCGGCTCACCTTTCGGTCAACGCCGGTTCGCCGCTTAACGTCGGAAAATTCACCATGTATCAGAATTGGTATGATCGGGATTACTATTATGATGATGTAACAGACGAAACCATTGAAGGCATTTACAACAACTGCACGACCCTGATCGGCGAAAATGAAATTTCCGCATCAGAAGTGAGGATGTTTCTCACCGTCAGTCCCGGACAATGGAATTTTATCTCATTCCCTTTTGATGTGAATGTCTCAGATATCAGGATGCCTGACGGGGTTCTGTGGGTTATTCGCAAGTATTCCGGTGCGGACCGCGCGGCCATGAACGGCAACACATGGCAGAATATGATTGAAGGCACGACGCTCAGAGCCAATGAAGGATATATACTGCATTGTAAGGATACCAACGTCAATGATGACTACTATTCTTCAGTCACCATGGAGGTATCGGCAGTCGACAACTCCGACAAAAACCGGATATTCAACCATAATGATGCGGTCATAGATCTGGCCGAATATCCGTCACAATATGCCCACAACAGCTCGTGGAATCTCATAGGAAATCCCTATCCGGCTTACTTTAATATCAGATATATGGATTTCGAGGCCCCGATTACTGTCTATAACGGTGACGGCTATATGGCATATTCTCCGTTAGACGACAATTACATTCTGAGCCCTGACGAGTCTTTCTTTGTGCAACGTTCGGCTGCAAACGCATCAGTTACGTTCAGCAAGTCCGGCAGACAGCATCAACCGCAGGAAGAACCGACCGGATCATTGCGGGCCGCATGCCAGACATTCAGTGATACCCGTCATAAGCGTGACGTTCTCAATTTCTACATTACGAATGCCAGATACACCGACCGTACACGTCTCGTCATCAATCCTGAGGCCAGAGCCGACTATGAGCCGGAAAGAGATGCGAGCAAGTTCATGAGTACCAATACATTGGTTCCACAGATATATTTCCATGACAGAGGTATAAGATATTCAATCAATGAATGTCCGCAGAACAATGAGGGATATATCCTCGGAATATACGCCGGAGAAACAGGTGAATACACGCTCTGCTTAGATCGCACACAGGCGCAGGGAAAGGTCATTGTTACGGATCTTGAGACCGGTGTGGAAGTCAACATTGGTCAGAGTGATTATACTTTCTTTGCCACAAAAGGATATGACGACTCCCGTTTCCGCGTTAAAGTATCGGCCGATGTGAGCGGTATCAATGATATCGAGGCTGACAATATCGGTGAATCTGGCCATGTCTATAATCTTAAGGGTCAGAAAGTTGATGACGACACCAAGGGAATTGTCATCGTAAACGGTAAAAAAGTAATCAAGTAAAGGATACGGATTGTATGAAAAAAATATTGTCAGCCGTAATGGCAGGCTTGATAGGCCTGCCGTTACAGGCTCAGAGCGGCGGATACGACCCCGAAAATCCAGGTGACCCCAACGCTCAATACCTATTGGAACTTACTGCCTCTCCGAAGGCAGGTGGAGATGTATCTCCTTCAGTGCGTAGATATGTCGCGGTCGGAGAAACAGTTACTTGTACGGCAAAGCCCAAGGACGGTTATAAGTTTACACAGTGGATGATCGGAGAGACTATAGTGTCTGCCGACAGCCGGTTCGAGTTTACGATGCCCGATCACAACGAGTTGCTTACCGCTCATTTTGACTATACAGGTTATAACCCCGATAACCCTGACGACCCGTATATCGATGGATATCAGCATAAAGTGACGGTGTTTGCACAGCCCGCTGTCGCAGGCAGTTTCAACGCATCCTCCTTCTATCTGACCGAAGGCGAGACTGAGAGCATATATGCATATGCAAGGACTGGTTACCGATTTGTGTCATGGAAACAAATCGGTGTCATCATATCGACCGACAATCCTCTTGAGATAAAGATGGGGACGGAAAATCTCAGCTATACGGCAACTTTCGTTTATGACCCGCAGGGACCGGGCAATCCGGGTGCAAATATGTTCAATCGCGATTCAGGCGAACTTGTTATTGATGATTTTGAGCGAGGGCACCTGAATGATGCGATCTCAGCCGTAGTTGGCAGCGAAGAAGATCTGGGTCTTGTCAGCTCGATAATTGTCATTGGTGTTGTGAACGAGTACGAACTTGGATTCACATCAGGTCTTATCGACTGCAGGAGTATTGATCTTGCACGCACCACGGGACTGAGTTTGATACCGGCCCGGATATTTGAGGGAATGACACAGCTTGATAATATAGTATTGCCCGCATCGGTCGAAAAGATCGGTCGGATGGTTTTCAATGACTGTCCCGCCCTGACTCAGATCTGTGTTTATTCAGGTGTGCCGCCGGTTATTGACGAGACTTCGTTT
Organism: uncultured Muribaculaceae bacterium; assembly: GCA_910584665.1. Taxonomy (GTDB): domain Bacteria; phylum Bacteroidota; class Bacteroidia; order Bacteroidales; family Muribaculaceae; genus JAAVFS01. The sequence goes on from CAJUBL010000006.1 coordinate 42,737, forward strand.
GGAAATCTGGATAAAGCTAAAGTCTCCGTCAAAGTTCCTGCCGATGCCATTCCTCTTTACAGGCAGACCGACGGATGGAAACAATTCAACATTCTTCCATTGGGTGAGGAAACACGTTCAGTGACCGTAAACCTGCCCGCCGATGCCAACGGCGGGAAATACAAAAATCTGACTCTCGAACTGTACAATGTTTCCAATGGGCAGGCTGTCAGATATATACTGACAGAACGCAATCAGTATACCTTCACGCATCTGATTGAAGGATGTAAATACTCTCTGTCCGTTAAAAACAGCCGGGGAGCAATTGTCGGCACCGTTGAACCGTTTGAACTGACTGAAACCAATAAGACCATTAATTTTGACACATTGCGTGAATCGGTAACTGTTTCGGCTAAATTATCGGATAATATCGGCAATGATCTTTCTGATCGGGCCATATTCACCTGGAAAGATGAATCGGGCAACTATCTTGGCCAGGGGGCTGAGATTTCCGATATGACCGAGGGGGAGATTCTATCCTGTGAGGTCTCTGTTGACAACGGACTTATCATGCAATATCGTGTGCCCGAACCTAAACTGATTACAGTTTCGGCAGGAGCTCCCTCAGTCAGGTTTGATATGGTTCCATATGATAAGATCAACATTTCCGGCCACGTAAGGGATAATGAAATGAAAGCCCCGGTTTCGGGAGCGAAGATTCGTGTGACCCAAAAAATAAACGCATCCGTGGAATTTACCAATATATCTACAAGCAATGATGACGGTACTTATGACATCAATATAATCGAATCCATACCATTCTCTCTCGACGTATCGGCCGATATGTATACCGCACAGTCGATCGACGGCATAATCGATGCAGACAAACTGAATATTGACGATATATTACTGTCACGTTCGCAAGGACCATTCGTTTATCCGTATATATATTATTCCGAGGCATCTGAAAACGAAACAGCCGGACAGCAGACGTCTGATTATTCGGACTTCATGTTTTCAGCAAAAAACCGCGAGACAAACAAATTCTATGAAAATCTTCCGGTCATCAGAGGTCGTATAGACTTGTCAGGCACAGATATAGAAACTGAGTTTGTTCTTACAGTCAGCAGTAATACCGGTAGCTTTGATCCTGTTGAAGTCAACGGTATGATTCTGAACGGATCCTCTGAAATCAAGGCGTACATTGTTGAATATGGAGGTCTGGATATTTCGTTTAAAAAGTCGTTAAATGAGTCGGATGTAGCTTTATTGTTTGATGCCGCAGGCAAAAAAATCGCTCATAAGGATTTTAATGACAAAAGTTTAAGTTTAAGGAATCTTGAAAAAGGGGAGTATGATATAGTCTGTCTGGGGAAGACCAACCGAATTGAAAACCTGAGCAATATGGCTCAGCTTGCCGGTCGGCAGCTAATCGAAAATAAAGATTATATATTAAAACATTTTACGGTCGGGGACGGTCGCATCTCGAGTATATCAATTGAGGAAATTCCTTTACTTGCAGAGACACCTGTCGAGCACATGAAAGGAAAAAATAATGTTACAGCCAATAAAACCGCTGTATCGATTGGTGAGAACATTGTCATCAAGGCTGATATCGCTTTTAAGTCAGACTGTGATCCGCAGGATGTGCAATGCTCTTTTTTAATCCCGGACGGTTGTGAGTATGTTGAAAATTCAATAATATGCTCACCGGCGTGTCAGGCGGTTTATGACGGCAGATGTATCACGGTAAAGCCCCTCGGGAGATCGACTCAGATAAAATTCTGCATAATGCCTGTATCCGCAGGCGAATACAGAGCTGGAGCCAGTGTCTCCTACAAGATTGACGGGAAAAGATATGAACAATCCTACAGTCCCTGTATCATTACTGCTAAAAATCTGACAATAAATGTTCCTGAAACGACAAGGACCGATAAGATTCTGGTCAGTGGCGTAGCACCGGCTGGATGCAGTGTGGATGTAACAGACAACGGTACTGTTGTATCAACAGCCAAAAGCAATTATAACGGTAAGTGGAAGGCTGAATTACCTATCAGAGGGTATAACTGTATGTACCATAATATTCAGGCAGTTGTGACGACAAATGATAATATCACCTTGCTGTCTGAGGTCAAAAATTGCTTCTATAATAAGAATGAGATTGATGATTTTGCCGAAAAGGTAAGTATGCAGTTCTTTCAGCCTGAACAAGACCGTAATCTGAATATCGTTTTTGATCATTCAAAAGCTGTTTCCGGGCCTAACTATACTATGTATACCGGGCAGACATTTACCTTTTTAGCGGAGTTCTCTGACAATTCTCCTGAAAAAATATCCGATGTGAGAATCTATGTCTATTCTATTGACAACAGTGTCACACATCTTGACGCGACATATGATATCGGAACAGACCGCTGGGTGGCGAAACATGTCTTTTATGATGCAAACGCACCTGTCAATGCAGTGGCATGTGCCTCCCTTACAGATGTTGAACGGGACATAGATTTCAATCAGGTAAGGGAATGCGTAAACCTGATTGAGAACATGCGTCAGGATGTCAATTCCTGCAAAGAGATTATCAGGGAAAGAGATCTTCTGGTAGACGGACTTATGTCTGAGGATGATGTTTCTTCAGAAGAAATTGATAATCTTATCAGATCTGCCTTCGACATTGACTTAAGCGACGTCACAGCCGGCGATGAAATGCCTGATGAAGAATATGCAGATATACTCGCCCGGATAAGCGATGTGGATGACAGTTCAGATACATCGGGTGAATCTGAGGATGATGAGGTCATGGATATGATATCACATTACAGCCTTTTCGGAACAACGACATTCAGTTTTGAAGGTAATGAATATGCCTGCGAAGTGACACCTGCCGAAAATCTGGATGCCGACAGGCTGCTTTCTGACGGATATTCTCTTATCCCCACATTAGGCGGTGAGACTCTGCTATATAAATATACTGATGGAGAATATGACTATATAGATTTTGTCAATAACTACAGAAAACATATTTACCCGTCAAGGCAATCCAGAGCGCTGGCAGGACTCTCACCTGAAGCGATCGGTCGGTTTTTCAATGCGGTAGCGGTTTTTACATCAAAACTTATTCAGGACGAAAACGTATTGATGGCACTTTCAAAAGAATATGAATACAGCAAAAAGACCGAGTTCAACAAACTGCAGCAACAGCGTAGGGATGTCGAAAAGGCTCTGAGACATAATAAATTAAGAGAAGAATGTACCTCAGACGTGTTTGAGAAACTTAGGATACTGAACGGAAGACGGGTCCTGACAAACGGACTTAGAGGTATTGATAAAAAAATCAGCAAAAATCTGATTGTAAGCAGAAAGATGCTCGGAGTACTGAAAGCCATCGATATTATCAGAGATCTGCGTGAATATTTAAGTCTTATGGCCGATTACGGCAGGCGGGCATTTTCCCTGACTGTCCCCGAGTTGTGTGACAAATTATCCGATCCTGAGAAGGTAAGAGAACTTTTCGAAAAGCGTATCAACCGTATTCAGCATGAGATCTTTGACTTTATCATGGGGCAGGCCTTACGAAAAGCCGTATATGTTGCTTCGGATATCGCCTTATCTAAAATACCGCTTCTTGGCATCGGTCTGTCTTATCTTGAAGAGGCGGCCGAAGATGTCCGTAAAGATGCCTTTATGAGATACACTGTTACAGAACTTGAATCAATTGAGATCAATATTCAGTCAATTAATAAAAAATGCAAAAAGAAGGATGAAAAGCCCGAAGAGCCGAAACCGACGCCCGAAGTCGAGATAATCCCCGAGCCGATAGCACCTCCGGTAAAAGTTGCATATGACCCCTCGGGATATGTCTATGAGGGTGTTCCTTCAAACCGCCTTGAGGGAGTCACAGCCACAGTTTTTTATAAAGAATATTTCGAGGATATGTACGGTGACGTGCAGGAGAAAATCATAAAATGGGATGCTGAGGAGTTTGCTCAGGAAAATCCCTTGTTCACTGATAAGGACGGCCTGTATGCATGGGACGTTCCGCAAGGCCTATGGCAGGTGAAGTTTGAAAAAGGCGGTTATGAGACGGCTTATTCCGACTGGCTGCCGGTGCCGCCTCCACAATTGGATGTCAACATCGCCATGACTCAGCTACGTCAGCCTGAAGTCTGCATGGTGAACGCATACACCGATGGCATAACGATTGAATTTGACAAATACATGCTTCCGTCAACGTTGACCCCAGACAATATCCTTGTGACATGCGGCGGTAATGTAATAGACGGGGAAATCATCCTTTTAGACGCTGAGGCTCCTCTGTATGAAGACGGTGCTATATATGCAAGCCGGTTGCGTTTCGTACCTCAGACACCTTTCGGAGACGAGTCGCTTATATTGACTATCTCAAATCGTGTCCAGAGCTATGCGGGTATACGTATGGCTGAGACTTTCACCCAGTCGTTCGACATAAAGCCGCAGATAAGCGGAATATCTGCCTCAGATGAGATCACTGTGATTTATGGCGGGCAGGCATCGTTTGATGTCACGGTGCAGCCTGCCGTCGATGCCAAAGGCATGTTGTTGCTCGCAGCGTCATCATCACCAATGATTGCTGAGATGCTTACTCCGGAGGTTGCAATCGACAACACCGGCAACGCAAGTATCGCAGTCAGCGGATTGTTGCCTGGCACAGCTGTGATAACACTATCTGTCAAAGATTATGAGATCAGCAAGACTGTCAGGGTCAATGTCATAATGAGTGATGAGGAGATCGCAACTGCGACACCGGTGGCAAGCGTCGGGTCTGGCTGTGTCAAAAGCGGCACAGAGGTTTTTCTCAGTTGTGAAACTCCCGATGCTGTTATATACTACACATTGGACGGCTCATGCCCCTGCGGAGACGGACGTATCAGATATACCGGCTCTCCGATTGTACTGGTCCACGATGTCACGCTGAAAATCATGGCCGAGGCCGATGGAATGACCGAGAGCGACATCGCTGAATATATCTACACCGTTGATCAATCCGGCATAGAAGTCATCATTCCTGACAATGGACCGGACATTTATCCCCTCCCGCTGAAAGAACGGCTGTATGTCTCTGATGACGGCCATATAATAGACCTTGTCGAGATAGTCAGTATGAACGGCAGGATCGTGATACGTACCGCACCACGATCAGCCTTAGCCGTGCTGGATATTGCCGTATTGCCCAAAGGCTATTATCTGATAGTGATCATAAGTGATAACCATAGATATATCCGAAAGGTTCTGAAGAGCTAATACACTGTAACAATCACCGGCTGGCACAAGTCATGCATTTATTATCACCAATAAGCAATCTCCGCTTATTGGTGATAATGCATATGTGGAATATGATTTGTATAATATATAATTGTGAAAATTTATATATCTTTGTTTTCATAAATTCAACGATCATGAAAGACAATACTGATTTCGGCAATTTCATCTCATTTGTGCTTCTTTCCAAACCACAATGGGACAGTAAGCAATTCATCAGACATCTGAAAAAAGAATGGAACATTGAATTCTCTCCCTCTGAAAAAAACAGTGAAACGTTGGTAGAGAAGTTTGGTGATGGTTTTATTACAGTATCGTTTATTCCGACGCCTATTCCCGGTGACGAAGCCGAAAATTATGCGAAAGCCAACTATCTGTGGCCCGATGCCGAAAAACAGGTTAAGTCGCATAAAGCCTATATTCTTGTGGCAGTGACAGGTAACAAAGACAACATTCTTGAAAAGGCAAAGATAACGACAAAGCTGGTTGACGCCTGTCTGAAACAGGACAATGTTGTGGCGGTATATGCCGACGGTGCCGTATATCAGCCCCGGTTGTACCATCAGATATCACAGGTAATGCGTGATGGCGATCTGCCCGTTCCTGACTGGATCTGGTTCGGGATTGCCCGTTCAGGAGAAACCCATGGAATATATACATATGGAATGCGGAAATTTGGTAAAAATGAAATTGAGGTATATGCCAAAGCTGATATCGAAGCCATACGAAACTTTGTCATAGATCTTGCATACTATGTGATAGAATATGATGTGACACTGAACGACGGAGAGACAATCGGATTCTCCGAAGATGAAGCGCTGACAATTACCCTGAGCAAAGGTATAGCACTGGACGGAGAAACATTGAAGATCCAGTATCCTCAATAAACAGAGCCTTAATTTTATTTATATTCAGATTAAAAGATTAAATAAGGTCGATATTGATAAATCAGGTCAGAAAAGCATAACTCCGAAACATTTCTTCACAGGCGATTTCAATGGTGACGGGCTACAGAGATACGCCTGTATTAAATAATACTGATTCTATCTCCGTACGGTTAAATATACAATCTGCGTCATCTGCGCTTTAAAATTATCAGCTCGGATGGCAAATTTACGTAATTCGCGTAATTTGCGGTTAATCTCAAATCCGGATGGAATATTTAATCTGCGTAATCTGCGCTTTATAATATTTCCACTTGGCAGACCGAATGTAAATGTGTTTTAGAAAATATTTGATGCGGTTGCCCCTGTTTTATTTCCTGCCTGTGTGGATATATCGCGATTTTCATGTACATTTGTGCAATGAATTTCTATTTTACAGATATGAGACGTTGTTTTTTTGCTTTTCTGCTTATCTGTGGAGTGTCGCTGACCGGCCGTGCCTTTACCGTAGTTGATGGTGATGGTCATAGCCTTAGTGGTGCGGCCTCGTTGGTTCTGGATTTTTCAGGGGCATCGGTAGGTGAGATACCTCTTGATGAGTATCTGAGTGACATCGGAGAATCGGAAGATTTTGAATATGAGATATGTAAGTATTACTCTGACTTTATAAATCGTTTTAATGAACGTAGCAGGTTGCTTATGCTTACGCGTACCGAAGGTAAACCTTTTACTCTGACTGTCAGAGTGATGGCTGTTAATCAGAAAGGCAATGAGGCTACATGTGAGTATGTTTTCTCTGATACCGGGTCGGGGCAGGTATTGCTGATTGTTTCCGGGCGGACGCGCGAGGGGCGTATCGGATCGTTCTCCAACCTCGTGGGTGATGTCATCAGGGAAGCAGGCGGTGACTTCGGCTCGTTTATGTCCAGGTATCTGAAAAACAAAAACAAATCGAAAAACGAAAAAAATTCCGATCCAGTTTATGAATAATCGTCGCGTTGTGATCACCGGCATGGGTATATGGTCATGTATCGGTAAGAATATTGATGAGGTCAAAGACTCTCTGTATAATGGTAAATCGGGAATAGGTCTTGACAATCAGCGTTTTGATTATGGATACCAGTCAGCGCTGACCGGTATCGTGGAGCGCCCTAAGCTCAAGGGGGTAATAGACCGCCGTATGCGCATAGGGATGCCCGAGGAGGCTGAATATGCCTATATGGCTGCCCGCCAGGCCTTTGAACAGGCTGATATAACACCGGAATATCTTGAACAGAACGAGGTCGGTATTATTTTCGGCAACGATTCGTCGGCCAAACCAGTCATCGAAGCCGCCGAGATAATGAAGGAGAAACATGACTCGGCACTGTTGGGATCCGGCTATATCTTTCAGTCGATGAACTCGACGGTGAACATGAATCTCAGCACAATCTTCAGACTGAGGGGCGTCAACTTCACCGTCAGTGCCGCATGTGCCAGCGGCAGTCATTCAATCGGCCTGGCTTTCATGATGATAAAGCAGGGTCTGCAGGATATGGTGCTTGCAGGCGGTGCCCAGGAGACCAATTACTATTCGATGGCGACATTTGATGCGCTCGGGGCTTTCTCAAAACGCATGGAGGAGCCCACGCGTGCATCACGTCCTTTCGATGCCGGACGTGACGGGCTGATTCCCAGCGGCGGAGCCGCGGCACTTGTCATCGAGGACTATGACCACGCGGTGGCACGTGGCGCCAATATACTGGCCGAGATCATCGGCTATGGCTTCTCGAGCAACGGCGGGGGGATCTCTCAGCCCAGTGACAGTGGCTCTGTGATCGCCATGCAGCGAGCCATGGATTGTGCCGGAGTCATGGCTGGCGATATCGACTATATCAATGCCCACGCGACATCGACCCCCCAGGGCGACATGTATGAGGCTCTTGCCCTTGACCGTCTGTTCAACGGTACCAAGGCCTGGATCTCGTCGACCAAGTCAATGACCGGACACGAGTGCTGGATGGCTGGAGCGAGCGAGATTGTATACTCCATCATTATGATGCACAACAATTTTGTCGCTCCCAATATCAATCTGGAACAGCCTTGTGAGGCGGCCTCCGGACTGCATATCGCCCGTGAGACTGTCGAGTGTCCTGTCGACCTTGTGCTTTCCAACTCATTCGGATTCGGTGGTACAAACAGTGCATTGGTTATCAGGAAAATATAATCGCTAAAACAGATCACCGATGACTGGTCGAAGGCTGACGGCATGGAGTAGGCGTGATTTTCTGAATCATGGATATACCGGTATTATGATCATCATGATTATGTATATGCTTACACCGGGAGACCTTCGTGCACAAAGGTCTGGGGATGTCTGTGCTCAGGAAAGCGTGATATTGGAACGGTTTGTACAGAAGACGTCAGGAATTAGTTCCATGACATGTGACTTTGTGCAAACCAAGCATATATCTCTTTTAGCCGAGGAACTCAAGTCAAGTGGCTCTATGACATTCCGCAAGCCCGGGCAACTACGCTGGGAGTATACCGAACCTTACATTTACCGGTTTATATTCAACGGGGAGCGCGTGTTTATCGGAAATGATGACCGAAACAATGTGATAGAGGCACGTAAGAACAGTATTTTCGGCACAATAGCCCGCGTGATGATGAATACGGTCTCCGGACGGATCGGTGAACTTAAGAACGATTTTGATATCAGTCTCGAAGGACCTGCTACGGCACATAGTATAAATCTCATACCTAAGAAACGCGAAATGAAGCGGTTGCTTAGTAAAGTGGAACTGACGGTAGATGAAAAGGCCGGAACCATAACACATATACGATTAACCGAGAAGAACGGTGATACGACAGATATCACCTTGTCTGACATCAAGCTGAACACCCCGGTCGATGAAACGCCTTTTATCATTCCTTAGTGCCCTGATTGTTGTTATACCGTCTCTTACGGTTAATGCGCAACAGCTGGAATCACAGCGTTTTAGCTTTACATTAGACAGTCCCCGCGGCGGTTTGTCGGGAATAACGGTCCTGTCTCGGGAACCGGACTTCATAAAAGGTGTGATGGTCAATGAGTTCGGATTCTCGGCTATTGAGTTTGCGTATAATCGTGACAATCATCGTGTTAAACTTATAGATGTAATAGATTTCCTTGATAACTGGCGCACGAGATATGTCCTGAAGAGAGACCTTACCGCAATTGTGACAGTACTGGAAGGTCTTGACCGACAGGTCGGTAAGAACTATGAGGTGAACCGGGACGGAGATACCGTCTGTATACGTAACCGCCGCCATGGACTGACCTATCGGTTCAGTCTGCTTGCCGGAACCCCTGCGAGATATGCTCGGCCTGTAAATATCTGGCAGGGGACAGATTGCGATGCAAATGTAACAATGACCCCGTATCTTGCCCGTGGCAGCGGCAATATGGCCGTGATAGTGTGTCCCGGAGGCAGTTATTTCTGGCATGACCATAAGACCGAGGGGGCAGATGTGGCAAGATGGTTACAGAGCATCGGTATATCGGCATTTGTTCTTGAATATAGAGTGGGAGGAATAGAATCGTTCATCACCCATTCACGTCTCGTCAGGCGTGGTAACCGTTATCCTGACATGTTGCATGATGTGCTTCGTGCGATTGAATCAGTACGCTGTGACTCCGCACTTTACGGTATTGATCCTTCAAGGGTCGGCATCATGGGGTTCTCGGCCGGCGGTCATCTCGCTGTCCTTGCCGGTGAGAGGTTCGACCAGTTCGGACCGTTCGGTGGCTGTGGTGTATCGATGCGTCCCGATTTTCTGGTTTCGGTTTATCCGGTGGTCACATTTACAGAAGATTGCATGCACAGACGGTCCCGACGCGGCATAATGGGAGAGGGGAGAGGAGTGACGCCCGGACTGGCCGATACATTGTCGGTAGAACGGCACGTAAGACCTGACATGCCTCCCGTGTTCCTCATCAACTGTAAAGATGACCCGACGGTAAATTACCGGAACTCAGAGCTTCTGGACTCGTCATTGACACGAGCCGGAGTATGTCACCGATATATACAGTACGAAACAGGCGGACATGGCTTCGGAGTAACTGCATCCAAAACTTCGGCTGAGGCCGCATCATGGCCCTGTGAGTTTATCAAGTGGCTTACTGACATAGGATTACATATAAATACAGAGTATCAGCAACCATGACCGGGATTGTGATTGACATATACCGTTTTTTTCAACGTCATGGACCATGGGGCTGGATTTTGTTTATTGTGGTGACAGGTATAGCCATACTCTCGACATTGTCAATAAGTTACAAGGAGGATATCCGTGATTTTCTGCCATTTGGAGACGATGAGTCCCGCGCCATGGAGATATACCAGGATATTAGCGGTGCCAACATGGTCTATGCGGTCATAACCTCACAGTCCCCAGACAATGAGGATCTTATGAACGCTGTGGATCTGCTTGTGGAGACGGTGGAGCGTCTTGATACGGTAGGATATGTGAGCCGTACAATTGCCGGAGTTGACGAAGAAATGGCCGGTAAGGTTTCGGAAACATTATATGACCTTATGCCGTTGCTACTTAATGAGTCTGACTATGACCGTATTGACAGTCTGCTGTCTTGTCCGGGATTTGTGGACGGGCGTCTTCTGGCCGCCAAAGAGTTATTACAGATGCCGGCATCATCGTTTGTCACCGGCAGTCTGACACATGATCCGTTAGGTCTTTTCAGTCCGGCAATGGGACGGATTGTCGGGAATGCCGGCGCTACGCCTGACGGACTGGACACCGGTGACGGATATTTTATTTCCGCAGACGGTAGTGCCGCGTTTGTGATATTCAAGTCTCCGTTCGGACCTAACGAGACCAATCTCAACGGTTTACTGATAGATATGCTCGAACGGGCCGCTACAGAGGTAATGGATGCGGAACCAGGCATGGATATACAGTTGACAGGATCGCCGGTGATAGCTGTGGGAAATGCCCGCAGCATAAAGCATGACAGTCTGTGGTCAGTGATAATCGCCGCATTGGCGATCATGGCGCTGCTGATATATGTATTCAGGAATGCCAGAAATATAATGCTTATATTCATATCGGTAGCATGGGGATGGCTTTTCGCCATGGGAGCCATAGGTCTGTATTATGACAGTATCTCGATAATTGTTGTAGGCATAGCATCGGTAATGCTTGGCATTGCAGTCAATTACCCGTTACATCTCGTTGATCATCTGAGCGGATGCGGTAATCGTCCGGAGGCTATCGGCCAGGTGGTTGTACCGCTTGTCGTCGGGAATATCACCACTGTCGGAGCTTTTCTGTGTCTTGTACCGCTTGACTCTCCGGCTCTGCATGATCTCGGACTTTTCAGCGCAATGCTGCTTGTGGGTACAATTCTGTTTGTACTACTCTTCTTACCTCATTTAGTGAAAATTAAGTGTAATGACCGCGGTGACGGAACGGGAGGAGCGATAGCCTGGCTTGCCAGGCTGATGAGGCCGGGAAGTCCCCGCCGTCTGTGGTGGTTGCTGTTGCCGACCGTAATTTTCGGATATTTCAGTTTTAAAACCGGTTTCGACCCTGACTTACGCAACATCAACTACCTGACAGACGGGCAGAAAGCAGTCTTTGACAGACTGTCGGAAAACTTCGGAAGTAATGGCGGAGACCGGCGTATCTATGTAGCTGCTACCGGAGATACATGGGATGAAGCCACCGCAGTATATGAAGAGATACAGGAACAATATAGGTGCCTGCCTGACAGTCTGATATCCAGAAATGCCCTTCCAGGCCTGATGCTGGTTTCACGCGAGAGCCAGCTCAGACGCCTTGACCGCTGGGAGCAGCTGACTGTACGACGTGACAGTCTGCTGTCGGAAATAAGACATTCGGCACACCGACAGGGGTTTAATGACAATGCTTTCCTTGAGTTCTGCGATATGCTGTCACGACGTTACCATACGGTAGGGGAGGAGGAGTTCAGGCCGCTTGCCGAGACGCTTTTGAGACGTAATCTGAGTATTGCTGACGGACAATACTCGATAGTTGATATACTTGAACTGAATGATTCGGTTGATTGTGAGCAGGTTATGTCTGATCTTCGCAGTCATGCTCCCCGTGGGGTGATAGTCTTTGATGTCGAAGATATGAGTAGTACTATGACCGGAGTACTGGCCGACAATTTCAATTATATCGGCCTGATGTGTGGTCTCATCGTATTCTTATTTCTTTGGTTGTCAATGGGCAGGATTGAACTGGCCATAGTATCGTTTGTACCGATGGCCGTGAGCTGGATATGGATCCTGGGTATAATGGGCATGTTCGGGTTGCAGTTCAACATTGTCAATATCATATTGGGAACGTTTATATTCGGCCAGGGAGATGATTATACTATCTTTGTCACTGAGGGACTTACATATGAATATGGCTTCGGCCGCAGGATTGTGGACCGTTTCAGGAACAGTATTATAGTTTCGGCACTGATGATGTTCGCCGGTATCGGTGTGCTTGTATTTGCCGGGCATCCTGCCATGCGTTCGTTAGGACAGGTAGCTGTCATCGGTATGTTTACGGTTGTCGTGATGGCATGTGTCATCCCTCCGATGCTGTTCCGATTCCTCACATGCAACGGTAACGGTTACCGGTTGCGCCCTCTGACGCTCAGATCCTTATGCTGTAACATTCTGTGGTATCTGACAGGCCGAAAATGCCGGTTTGTTCCAGGTGTCGGAATAGATATCGTGATGATAGCAGACGATAATAGTCTTAAAGACGGTATAGAGCTGACTGACAGTAATCGTGGACTTGACCGGAGTATAGCGGAGGTGGTCAGGAGGAAGGGTATCTCCGGTCCGGTAATGATAGTAGGAAGTGAATTGCTGATGGGCAAGGATGCCAGGTGGTATTCACCCGGACGGGTAACAGTACTTGCAGGATCAGACAGACAGTCATATAATGCTGTAAAAGAGCAGTATATAAACTTTGATGCAGTATGCGGATTTGTGCTTGACTGCTATCTGTACAAAGGGGTCGGTGTGTGGCATAGAGCACGTCGTAAAATATCCGGTATACGTATGGAATGTCCTGACAGATATCGTATTAATACCGGAGAGAGAAGTGTTGTGATTGATGTGGACGACCAGGGCGAGACCGCTATGGTAACGGCTCTGATGAATCCCGGCATGGCCGTAACGGCACATGTACATGACAAAGAGACCGAAGCCCTGCTTAAGACCGTAGCCCGTACCCTCCCCACTTCCAACCTGACTGTCGGGATTTAGCACAGATATAGAACAGATTTAAACTTATTACAAAATGTGAAATCCCAAACTGATGTAAGCCTTACATTTAACATTCAGGCCTGTTTTCGGCCGATTTCTTCTCTTTCCTCGGTCACGATGGAACCCCATCGCTCCCTCAGAAAGCTCAAAATCTCCTCGAAAACAGCCTCTGAATGTTAATTTGTAATAAGTTTAAATCAGTTCATAAACTAATTCCCACGACTTACTTATTTTGCAGATTTTTTGCTTGTTCTGATTGTGCGGTGTCAATGTTTGGATTAGTTGTCGGAGTCAGGGTGCTGATGGACAGGGACGGTCTGTTTGGAGTATAGTTTTCCGTTTACAAAGCGTAGCCAGATTATGCATTTTGTATCGGCGTCTATATTTGATCTATAGCCCCATATCTCGACATCACCTTCGAAATCGCGTAATGCCGGTTTCCCGATTTTATCGATAACTTCGTCGGGTGTGGTTCCTTGCTTCAGGTCGCGCAGGTTTGCGTCGTAATCCCATGCCAGATGTATTGTAGCACAGGATGTTATTAATAAGATTAAACCTGCGCATGCTGAGGTTGTGAAGAATTTATATATGGTTTTCATAAGATTGTGTTTTGGAATATTAGACGCACTATCCATGTAATAGTTTAAGCCCTGAGTCTCATAAGGAATATAAGTGCGGATTTTTTTGCTGTTCAGGGGTGTTATCGGTCGTCTTAGATACTTTCGTTCGGAAAAGTCCAATGCAATTGTCCTTTTCTCTCAGCTTATGCGTATCTTTGTGGTGTATGAACCGGTTTATGTTTCGGTTCGTTACTTATCTAAAATGTTTTTTATTATGGAGAAAGTTATTCCTGGCAAGTATGTGGAACTTGTCTATGATTTGTATGAGGTATTGCCTGACGGGAGTGAGAAACTTGTTCACCAGACGGATCCGGAGGATCCGGAGCGTATCGTGTTCGGTGTTACCCGCGGTATGATTGAGCCTCTGGAGAAGGCTATCGAGGGTCTGGAGCAGGGTGGTCATTTTGATGTCAGGGTGAAGGCTGAGCAGGCTTTCGGACCTTATGATGAGGATCAGATCGTGGAACTGGAGAAGGAGGTCTTCGAGGTTGACGGTAAGTTCGACGGTGAGGTTATCAGGAAGGGTGCAGTGGTGCCTATGATGACTGCTGATGGTTTTAAAATAAATGGTATTGTCCTTGATGTGACTGCCGGGCAGGTGAGGATGGATTTCAATCATCCGCTGGCCGGTAAGGACGTGCGTTTTGACGGTTCTGTCCAGGTTGTACGTGATGCTACTGCTGAGGAGATCCAGCCTGCCGGCGGATGTGGCTGCGGGTCGTGCGGCGGCGGTGACTGCGGTAGCGGTGACTGTTGCGGCGGTTGCAACTAAAGCGCAGATTATTGTTAACCATCCGGCGGAGGATTAAAAGCGCAGATTGCGCAGATTATAAGGAGAAAAATCAACCGCGAATTCCTTCTACGCCTCCGGAGCGAAGCGTAGAAGGAATTTGCGGTTGATTTCTTTTATGCGAAATCTTGCGCTTAAAATTTTCTTTTTAATCTGCGCAATCTGCGATTTTAATAAGAAATCTGCGCTTTTATTTTTCAGTGCAGTGTCTGGCTGTTCCGGGTGAGCCGGGTTATGGCTGTGTCGGCCGGTATGCCTCTGTACAGGATGTCGTAGACGGTGTCGAGTATAGGCATGTCTACAGCAAGGTGCTGGTTGATCTCGTGCATGCATTTGGTGCCGTAATAGCCTTCTGCTGTCTGTTCCATCTCCATGCGTGCTGACTTGACGGAATAGCCGCGGCCTATCATGGAACCGAAATTGTGGTTGCGGCTGAATCGTGAGTAGGCTGTGACGAGGAGATCCCCGAGGTATACGGAGTCGCAGATGTCGCGTGGTGTGGTATCCACGGCTGACAGGAAGCGGTCCATTTCGCGTATGGCGTTGCTTACGAGCATGGCGAGGAGATTGTCGCCCCGTTTGAGTCCGTGGATGACTCCGGCGGCGATGGCATAGACGTTCTTCAGGACGCCTGCATACTCGATGCCGTCGACATCGGTGGATAGAATGGTGTGTGAGTTGCCGTACTCAAGGCATCTGGCGAAAGCTGAGGCTTTGTCGATGTCACAGCATCCTACGGTAAGGTAGCTTGGCCGGTCGAGAGCTACTTCCTCGGCATGGCATGGCCCGCTTACTACGAGCATGTTCTCTCGCGGAATACAGAAACGGTGTGAGAGATAGTCCGTGACGAGCATGTTGCCGTCGGGGACTATGCCTTTGATTGCTGTGACGATGTGTTTGTCGTGCAACGGTTCCCGTACTTTGTCGATGTGGTCCTTGAGGTAGGGTGACGGCATGGCGAGAAGGAGTGTATCGGCTTCCCGTACGGCCTGGTTTATGTCGTCGGTGAAAGATATGCGCCGGATGTCGAAGCGTACGTCGGTCAGATACGCGGGGTTGTGACCGAGTTGTATGAACTGGTCGATGCGGTCCTGCCGGCGCATGTACCATGTGATTGTATCACAGTTGTTCATGAGCAGCCTGGCGAGGGCCGTGGCCCAGCTTCCGCCGCCCATGACTGCTATTTTCCTAAACATTCCGGTCTGTATGAGTGTTGGCGTTTTCGATCCAGGCGGCTATACCATCCTGTCCGGGGTTCCTGAGGTCGAGCCTGAACTTCTTGTTTATACCGCATAGTTCCTGAAAGAGTTTTCCGGGGACTTGCTGTGCGAGCTGTTCGAGAGTGTATACTCCGGCCTTGTAGAGCGGTGCTACCCATTCGGCGGGAACGCCTGCTGTGGCGAATGTGGCTTCGTTGTCGCGGCGCTGGGTCTTCTCGGGACGCATCTGGGGAAAGAGGAGGACTTCCTGTATTGTGGGCTGGCCGGTCATTACCATCACGAGGCGGTCGATGCCCATTCCCATACCTGATGTCGGCGGCATGCCGTATTCGAGCGAGCGCACGAAGTCCTGGTCTATGATCATCGCTTCGTCGTCGCCCTTGTCGGCAAGTTTCATCTGCTCTACAAAGCGCTCATACTGGTCGATGGGGTCGTTTAGCTCGGAGTATGCGTTGCAGAGTTCCTTGCCGTTGACCATGAGTTCGAACCGCTCGGTGAGTTCGGGATTATTGCGGTGTTTCTTTGTGAGGGGTGACATCTCGATGGGGTAGTCGATGATGAATGTGGGCTGGATGTATCTGCCTTCGCTGGTTTCGCCGAATATCTCGTCGATGAGTTTTCCTTTGCCCATGGTCTCGTCGGTCTCGACACCGAGCTTAGCGGCCACTTCCCGTAGCGCAGTCTCGTCCATACCGGTGATATCGATGCCTGTGTTCTCTCTGATGGCGTCGATCATGGTCACGCGGCGGAACGGGGCTTTAAACGAGACGGTATTTTCACCGATCTTTACCTCGGTGGTGCCGTTGACGTCGAGGCATATCTTCTCGAGAAGCTGTTCGGTGAATTCCATCATCCAGTTGTAATCCTTGTAGGCTACGTAGATCTCCATGCATGTGAACTCCGGGTTGTGTGTCCGGTCCATGCCTTCGTTGCGGAAGTTCTTGCCTATCTCGTATACTCCGTCGAATCCGCCTACTATTAGTCTTTTGAGGTATAGCTCGGTGGCTATGCGCAGGTATAGGTCTATGTCGAGGGAGTTGTGATGTGTTATGAACGGCCGGGCGCTGGCGCCTCCGGCGATCGACTGCAGTATGGGTGTCTCGACTTCCATGTAGCCGTGGTCGTTGAAGAACTGCCGCATGGAGTTCAGGATCTTAGTACGCTTTATGAAGATATCTCTGACGCCGTCGTTGACTATGAGGTCTACGTAGCGGCGGCGGTAGCGCAGTTCGGGGTCGTCAAAGGCGTCGTAGGTGACCCCGTCCTTTACTTTGACGATAGGGAGCGGCCGGAGAGATTTGCTCAGTACCACAAGGTTGGAGGCGTGGATGGAGATCTCGCCTGTCTGTGTGCGGAAGACGTAGCCTTCAATACCGATGATGTCGCCGATATCGAGGAGTTTTTTGAACACTACGTTGTAGAGATCTTTGTCTTCGCCGGGACATAGCTCGTCGCGGTTGAGGTAGACCTGTATGCGGCCTGTCGAGTCCTGCAGTTCGGCGAAAGCTGCTTTGCCCATGATACGCCGTGTCATGATACGTCCGGCTACGACTACCTGCCGTGGCGCGGTCTCGTCGTCGGAGAAGTTGGCTTTTATTTCGTCGGCGTGTCCGTTTACGGGCCAAAGGGCGGCAGGATACGGGTCGATGCCGCGGGCGCGCATCTCGTCGAGGGAGTTGCGTCGTACGATCTCTTGTTCGCTGAGTTCAAGTATATTCATAATCAAATATTGTATTCTGTTGAAATTCGGTGCAAAATTAATAAAAAAAACGATTACTTAAGGGGTAAGCGCAGATTAATATTGGCCATTCCGGAGGAAAATTAAAGCGCAGATTCTTTCTGTAGAAAGCGTTCTGAGTTTATGATTAAGGATGAACGATAATCGCAGATTATAAGGAGGAAATTTAACCGCAAATTAAGCAAATTACGGAAATTTGCCATCCGGGTGGGAAATTGAAGCGCAGATTTACGCAGATTACGCGAAAAGAATTAAAGTACGTGTTATGTCATGGTATCTTTTTATACTTCGCTGCGATAGTGCTGTCGGTTAATGGGGGAATATCCCTTTTTGATGCGGTTGTCCTACATGCCTTATAAATGAATTTATTCGGAACATTATGGAGATACTTCATCCCGATCTGTTAGGGTTCCGGGGTGGTAATTATAATTTGCTGAGCGATCTGATACGTTCTGATATTTCTGAGGTAATTATATCTATCCATCGCTCTGGTACTTTGTTCTGTTCTGCGTATTTGTGGAATTGCTTTGCCGCGGTCACTGATTTCTCAATAATGGATGAGGCGCTTTTGATATTGAACCGGTCAGCAACAGTCAGCAGATCAGCGTTTGATATGTTCTGAATCTTGCCGTTTACCGACAGACTGTGTCGGTTGACATATCCCGGTGCTGACGGATCGATGGTAAATGTAAAGTCGTAGGCCGGTGTGATACGCCATATGCCGTCTATATCCATCAAGAAAGAGAAATTTTTGTTATGATCGTCTACATTACCGCACAGGACGTTCATAACCATTCTATGGAAGAGCTGTGAGATCTCGGCAGGAGTTAGATCTATGCGTAATGCGGTGTCAAACAGGTCTTCGTAACTTGAGGACAGTGGGTTCATGGCGGCTAATGTCTGAATATGAATTTTATGGTCTTCGTGCCGATCAAAACGTTCTGTAAGGAAATGTGTCTCGTTATGGCATTCAATCAGATGACTGGGCATCATATTGATACCATTGCTGATTGCCATTTCATAGTAACTGTATTCTATGCGGGTTGTTGGTATGCTGTTATGTTCGTCAAATTTGATAATCGATGGGATGAATCCGGGAACCGGTGCCGGTACCTGTCCGGAATAGCATTCACCTGTAGTCATATTGACATTAATAACGGCCTTAGGTCTTCGGCCTCCTGCTGATGTTCCGACTTTGAACAGACTCTCTAAGAGGAGATCCGGGTTTATCGCAGAGTGAAAGTCCCTGGCCTCTTCAATTGATTTTTGTGCGAGAGCTGATAATCCGGAGATTTCGACTTTGAACGCTTCTTCAAAATTCTCAGCGATAGAAGGTTTGAATTCGAGTGCACCCATACCACGCTTCCCGATATATGCCAGACGGTCAAGCGGCGAAAGATCACGTGTTCTGATATGATTGGCCTTGGCCCATTCGTTGAAGACGGTATTACCCCAGTGATCTGGCAGAGAGTCGGCGATAAACGAAGGTAATCCGCTGAACAGCCGGTCGCTCTCCGGATAAATAGGTAGACCGTTTATTACAGTCATGTTTTTTATCGAAGCTCTCAATGGTGCTATGTCCCAACCATTTTTTGTAAAGTCAGGATCGAAATAAAACAGTATTTTTTCGCCATATCCTGTTTTTGGAGATATGAGCGTGCCTGCTTTCTTGCCCCAGATGATTACGTCCAGGCTCTTGATCATTTGTTTTTTCCTTTTATGCGTTTTGGGATGAGTTTGTTTATTTCACGCAGTGCTAACGGGGGGACCGGTAGTTCAGGCAGTAATTCGATCATGCGTTCCTCCATTCCTATTACCCTTAAAATTGAAAGAAAATTATTCAGGGTTAGATTTGTATTTATCCCTTGTTCGAAATGGCTTATGGTAGTGTAACTTACTCCAGATTTTGCGGCGAGTTCCCGTTGACTCAGTCTGGCGGCGAGTCTGTATTCTTTGATCCGTCTGGATATTATGTCGAGAATTGACTTGTTTGTGAGATATTGGTTTGTGTTCATGATTTACTATATTGATATTTATGTGCAAATATAATATTAAATATCCATATATCAAACTATGATTTTGAATTAAGAGTGCGAAATGTGCTTATGAAGCGCAGATTAATATTGGCCATTCCGGAGGAAAATTAAAGCGCAGATTCTCTCTACGCTTCGCTCCGAAAGCGTTCTGTATATATGGCTAAGGAGGGAACGAAGATCGCAGGTTATAAGGAGGAAATTTAACCGCAAATTACGCAAATTACGGAAATTTGCCATCCGGAGTGTGATTTAAAGCGCTCTGTGTTGCTTATTCATGGTTGGACTATGGATGCGGATAGTGGGGGGCTTGGGGTATGGCTTGTGTCGATTTAGTCGTGTTATATTCAGCTTGTTCGTGTCTTTTTTATTTGAATTTTATGTCCTGCCGGTGTGGTTTTCTCGTGATTTATATCTAAATTTGTAGCTGATTAGGTGTGACTCTTTTAACGAAGGGTGCGCACCCTTCGTTCTTTCATTGATGAAAGAACGAATACTGATTTATATGTTTTTGATTATTAACTAAATAAAACCAATTTATGAAAAAACTTTTACTCACTTTTGTAGGGTTGCTGGCTGTTTTGTCTGCTTCGGCCGGTTCCTATACTATTACATTTAAATCTAATACAGGAGCTGACTCTTCATCTCCATTTACTACAAAGACAACTATAGCCGATTTTATCGGTGATGGAGTTGATCTGGTGACTGGTATCGGTGCTACTCAGCAGGTGTATCTTGGAAAGACGGAATACGGTCTTAAGTTATCTAAAAGCAAAGGCGCTGGTTTGTTGACATTGAACATGGCCGAAAATGCTCAGGTTGATGTGACATCAATTGTCGTCAAGGCTGCAAAATGGGGGACAGATGCATCTACGATATCTGCTAAAGTAGGTGACGTCAGTGCTGATGCTCAAAGCCTATCTTCTGCAGATTTTATTGATTATACTTTTGACTTTGCTGGGAATAAGGCTACTACGATTACGCTTTCGGCTAAAAATCGTCTTTATGTCAAAAGTATAACGGTTAATTATAAGGATGGAGGTGATGTGACAGATGCTGTCGCTACACCGACTTTCTCGATTGCCGGCGGACTTGTTGAGGCCGGAACCAAAGTATCGGTTAGCTGTGCTACCGATGGTGCTTCGATTTATTATACTCTTGACGGATCCGATCCTTCTGCCGGGTCTACACTTTATAGTGAGCCTATAACGATCAACGAGGCTGTGACCATAAAGGCTATAGCGATCAAGAATGGGATGGAAGACAGCAAGATAGGAACTGCTGTGTTCAGTGTGCCTGTCAGTGTTGCCGATATCGCCGCTTTGCTCGAGGCAAACAAGAGCCTTGGTTCAAACAGAGAGACATCAACTGCAACATATAAGCTGGGCGGTGCTGTTACTGCTGTTTATCAGAACGGAAACAATCTATATGTGAAAGATGATAGCGGTTATCTTCTCGTATTCGGTAGCACCGGGAAGAATTACAAGAATGGAGATGTAATTCCGGTGGGAATAACCGGCAAGGTCCAGAATTACTATAATCTGTTTGAACTGGTCGAGATAGATGCGTCTACATTCGGGGACGGAGTGCCGGGAACTGCTGTGGAGCCTGTGGCTGTCAAGGTTAATGAGGTCGAGAATCATCCGGTTAGCGAATATGTGAAGCTTGAAGGTGTGACTGTGGCCAATATGTTGGGAACGAAATCTAATTTCAATATAACTGATCCGACAATAGACGGTGTCAAACTTACAGGCCGTAACAATTTCCAGATTGATCCTGTGAACGGAGATAATCTTACTGTATATGGTTTTGTTGTAAGATACAATGAAGAGTATCAGGTATATCCTGTAGAGATAACATCGGCCAGCGGTCAGGAGGTTGTGGCCACTCCGTTCTTCTCGGTTGCTCCTGGTGAGGTTATGGCCGGAACGGAGGTTGCAATAACCTGTGCTACTGAGGATGCCCGTATATATTATACGCTGAATGGGGATGAGCCTACTGTCGCTTCGACACTTTATGAGAATCCTATTGCAGTCAGCGAGAATGTGACAATCAAGGCAATCGCTGTAAAGGATGGGATGCAGAACAGTTCGGTCAAGACCGGTGTGTACACTATCAAGGTGCTTCCCAAGAATGTCGCTATGTTTGATTTCACCCTGCCTGCAACATTGGAGCCTGCTTATCCGGCCGATATCAACGGGGCCGGTCTGACAGATGAGGCACCGAATAAGTCGGCGAAAGTGACCGGTGTCCATTTCTATAATGGAAATGTCGCTGTTACCAGCACTAAGGGTGGCTCCACCGATGCCAAGATCTATTATCAGTCGGGTGGAGCAATCCAGCTACGTGTTTACAATGGAGGATCGACGACTATCGAATCGACCGATCCTGACAACAATATCGTCAAGATTGTTTTTGTCTACAATAACGGAAATACCAGCTACAGTAAAGTTACCAAGCCTGAGAATGGAACATGGGGATCTCTGGATGCAGCAACCAAGAGCGCTGCGTGGACGGGTGATGCCCAGAAGGTAGTGTTCGCATATACAGGTACTCAGCAGATCAACTCGATCGAGGTGACCTGTGCCAAGGATCTGACCGAAGGCAAACCTATCGAATTGCCTAAGGCCGGTACTGTAGCCGAGACGCTGGAGCTGGCTAACAATACCGAGGTGAAGATACTCTATGATCTGACTGTAGGTTATGTCAACGGTAAAAATATATTTGCCAAGGATGCCGATGATGAGTTTATCCAGATCTATGGCGATAACAGCTATAAGGTCGGTGATGTGATTGCCGGCGGTTGGGATGCCATGTATTCGTTGCGTAATGATATTCCCCAGCTGACTCCCGTTACTATGCTTCCCGCGGCTACCGAAGGTAGCTTTACCGTAGCTGTTGTCAATGCCGCCGAAGTGACAGCCGATAAGGTGAACTATGTACTCAAGGTAAATGATGTGATGTTTGCCGATGATACTCCTGCAACGAAGTCGAATTTTGTCGGTACGGCCAGTGAAGTGTCATTGCCGTTCTACAATAACTATCAGCTCGAATCTGTAAAGGCAGGTAAGTACAATGTGACATTTGTGGTAAGCCTTTTCGATAAAGGCCTTTCACTTTATGTTGTTGATTATGAACTCGTAGAACTTGGCGGTATAGACGATGTGACTGCAGATGGCGGTGACGGGGCTGTCGAGTATTACAATCTGCAGGGTGTACGTGTGGAGAATCCGCAGAGCGGTCTGTATATCAGACGTCAGGGATCAGTCGTGAGCAAGGTTGTGATCCGCTGATCCTGTATATGGATTTCGATATAAGGAGACCGTGGCCGGTGAACTGCACCCCAAAAGTTAGACAAAAAACTTTTGGGGTGCTTTTATGAAGT
>CAJUBL010000007.1 GCA_910584665.1 uncultured Muribaculaceae bacterium
TCCTTAGCAATGGTGTTAAATTCTTATGTTTTTATCCCGAACTCGCGTTATTAATCTGTGTTTTTTGCGAAATTCGCGTTTATCGTTCCACCTTAATCATAAACTTAGAATGCTTTCTATAGAAAGAATCTGCACTTTAAATTTATTCACCGGATGGCCAATTTCCGTAATTCGCGTAATTTGCGGTTTATTCAATCTCCCGGACGGCCCAAATAATCTGCGATTATCGTTCCTCCTTAATTATTGACACAGAACGCTTTCGGAGCGAAGTGTAGAGAGAATCTGCACTTTTAATCTCCAATCCGGATGGCCAATTTCCGTAATCTGCGCTTTTAATCCGACCGCCGAATGGCCTCATCCCAATCTGCGCTTTAATGCTGCCCTGATCAGTTTTCGCGGGAGATCACGTAGCGGAACAGGTTGTCGAAGGCATCGCGGTCACGACCCGCCGGCAGGTGGGCCAGTTCTGCGAGCGCTTCCTCGTATAGGCCCGCCATACGTTCATAGGCATATTCTATTCCGCCTCCCGCCTTGGCATACTCTATGAGCTTCTGTATCTCATCCTCGTCAAGCTGTTCCTTGCGCGACAGCTGAAGCATCGGAGCATCATCCGACTCCTCCCCGAGCAGGACATGAAGCAACGGCAGGGTTATCTTCCCCTCGCGAAGATCATTGCCCGTAGGTTTGCCTATCTTCTCGTCATCAAAGTAATCGAAGATATCATCCTTGATCTGGAAACACAGCCCTAACAGCTCGGCATACCTGCGCAGATGACTCAGAACCTCCTCATCGGCATCGACCGCATAGGCTCCCATCTCGACACATGCCACGAAAAGCGACGCCGTCTTACGGCTGATGACCGCAAAGTAAGCATCCTCGCTAAGCTGGTGGAAACGTGCGTTATATATCTGATCAATCTCACCGAGCGATAACAGTTTACCGAGATTGGCCACACAGGCCACTGCCCTCGTATCGCCTGTCGACATAGCCTCCAGCAAAGCAGTCGAAACAAAAAAATCCCCGACAAGCACAGCGATATGGTTATCCCACAGGCCATTGATTGTGGTCACACCACGTCTCATCTTTGTATCATCCACAACATCATCGTGAATGAGCGAAGCGTTATGAAGCAATTCCACAGCCGCAGCCGACGAGATTACACGATCGTTGACTTCCCCGAGCATACGGGCCGACAGCATGACCAGTATAGGACGTATCTGCTTTCCTTTTATCTTAAGGTAATTATCAATAACCGTGTTCATTAGGCTGTTGGACGAACGCAGACGCACAGCTATACGCTCATTCAACTTCGCCAGCTCAGGCTCTATAGTCGACTGTATGACTTTAAGATGGTTCATATTCAAGTCGCGAAATTACAAAAATATTTTTAAAACTTGGTTAAAATCACATCACTGTTACGATATTTAACAAAAAAGCTGTACTTTTGCTTACAAATTCCCAATAGACAATATTTCTAAAGTTCTCCGTCATGACCAAGAAACTCAAAGAGATGGCACTGGACTACCACCAGTACCCGGTACCCGGCAAAATCGAAGTTGTTCCCACCAAACCCTATTCTTCACAGCAGGATCTCGCCCTTGCTTACTCGCCTGGCGTAGCATTCCCCTGTCTTGAAATAAAGGAGAACCCCGCCGACGTCTACAAATACACCGACAAAGGCAATCTCGTAGCCGTGATATCCAACGGCACCGCCGTCCTTGGTCTCGGAAACATCGGAGCACTCGCCGGCAAGCCCGTAATGGAAGGCAAAGCCCTGCTTTTCAAAATATTTGCAGGTCTTGACTGCTATGACATCGAGGTCGACGAGAAGGATCCCGAGAAATTCATACAGATAGTCAAAGCTCTCTCGCCGACTTTCGGCGGCATAAACCTCGAGGATATCAAGGCTCCCGAATGCTTCGAGATAGAACGCCGGCTAAAGGAGGAATGCGACATTCCGGTCATGCACGACGACCAGCACGGCACAGCCATCATCTCGGCCGCAGGCCTGCTCAACGCCCTCGAACTGCAGGACAAGAAAATCGACGAAGTCCGGCTTGTGGTCAACGGTGCCGGCGCGGCGGCCGTCTCATGCACACGCCTTTACATCGCACTCGGCCTGCGCCGGGAGAACATCGTGATGTGTGACAGCAAGGGTGTAATCACCTCAGACCGCAAGGATCTGAACGAACAGAAACGCGAATTCGCCACCGACCGCAACATCTCCACTCTGGCCGAGGCTATGGTCGGCGCAGACGTTTTCCTCGGCCTGTCGGTCAAGGATGTAGTGACCACCGAGATGGTACAGTCCATGGCTCCCAGGCCCATTGTCTTCGCACTCGCCAACCCCGATCCCGAGATCGCATACGATACCGCCATGGCATCACGCCCCGACCTGATCTTCGCCACAGGACGGTCAGACTATCCGAACCAGATCAACAACGTACTGGGATTCCCATACATATTCCGGGGCGCCCTCGACTGTGGCGCCACAGTCATAAACGAGGCCATGAAACTATCGGCAGTCAAAGCCATAGCGGCCCTGGCCAAACTACCTGTGCCATCGGTAGTCAACACAGCCTATGGAATGACCAACCTGCAGTTTGGACGCGAATACATTCTCCCCACCCCGCTCGACCCCCGGCTGCTTCTCACTGTAGCACCGGCTGTAGCACGCGGTGCCATGGAAAGCGGCGTAGCAAAGCGCCCCATCACCAACTGGGACGAATACGAGATCAGACTCAAAGCCCTGATGGGTAACGACAGCAAGACAATGCGCCAGATTACTACTGTAGCCAAACAGACACCCAAACGTGTAGTCTTCACCGAAGGCAATACCGACTCAATGCTTCGTGCCGCCGTCTCGGCACGCAATGCCGGCATATGCTACCCGATCCTTCTGGGCAACGACGAGATGATCGCCAAACGAGCCAGGCGCCTGGGGGTATCGCTCGAAGGTATAGAGATCGTGAACCCGCGTCACGACAACGAAGCCGACCGCCGCAAACGCTTCGCCGCCATACTCTCGGAACGTGCCGCACGTCAGGGCATCACCTACCCCGAGGCTAAGGAACGTATGTTTGACCGATACCATTTCGGCATGATGATGGTTGACCAGCACGACGCGGACGCCGTTATCGCCGGAACATACAGCGACAGCCACGCACCCATCGACATAGCCCTTGACGTAGTGGGTATCAAGCCGGGATTCAAGCATATAGCCTCCATGCACATCATGGACACGAAATTAGGTACATTCTATCTCTCCGACACCATGGCCAACCAGAGTATCGACGAGGACACCCTCTTCGATATAGCACGGCTCACGCGGCTCGGCGTCGAGTACTTTGCCTGCGACCCGGTCATAGCTATGGTATCATACAGCAACTTCGGCTCCAGCAACACTCCCGAGAGCACCATGGTCCACAACGTAGTATCACGACTGCACGACATGTACCCGGGGCTGGCTATCGACGGCGAGATGCAGCTCAACTACGTCTTCAACAAAGAACTGCGCGACAAGAACTACCCGTTCACACGCATCAAGGGCCGCGACGTCAACACTCTCGTATTCCCGAATCTCAGTGCCGCCACCACAGCCTACCGCATGCTCCTGCAGATGGGAGGATGCGAAGCTGTAGGTCCCATACAGATCGGTCTCAACAAGCCTGTCCACTTTATCAACGTAGACAACCCGGTACGCGACATTATAAACCTCACCACAATAGCCGTTCTCGACGCCGTTGTAGCCGAGAAAATCGAGAAAGCCAAAGCGCTTGCCGCCGCCAACATCATCGATAACGACCGATACTGATGGGAAAGAACAAGCTATACAAATTTGCCGAGATGGAGAAAATTCCTCTCGTATTCCAATACCCGTTTGCCCGACTGCAGAACGAGGAGTTTCCGCTCAAAGGGAAATGGAACAGCGATTTTTTCAGGAACGATAACCCTATCGTTCTTGAACTCGGCTGCGGCAAAGGGGAATACACCGTAGGGCTCGCCAGACGGTTCCCCGACAAGAATTTCATAGGCATCGACATCAAGGGCGCCCGTATGTACACCGGCGCCTCCGATGCCAACATTTCCGGACTGCCCAATGTCGCCTTCCTGCGAACATCGATCGAGCTCCTGCAATCATTCTTCACCCCCGGCGAAGTTTCCGAGATATGGATCACATTCCCCGACCCGCAGATGAAGAAGGTCAACAAACGCCTCACATCCACACGTTTCAACGGCATATACCGCGAAGTCCTTGTAGACGGCGGAACCATTCACCTCAAGACCGACAGCCCGTTTCTCTACACATATACCCGGCTCATGGCAGAACTCAACAGACTGCCCATAATTACCGACACCGACGACCTGTACAACAGCGGCCTTGTCACTGACATTCTTGATATCAAGACTCACTACGAACGCCAGTGGCTGTCACGGGGTCTGTCTATAAAGTATTTAAGTTACAGACTCGACCATACCATCCGTCTTGAGGAACCTGCCGACGAGATCGAACACGACACCTACCGCAGCTACGCCCGACACACAATCCCGAGTTAAAAAATTCAAAATGGGACATTTGTCACATTCCTATACATATAGTCATAACTACATTTGCAACATAAACCTCATTTTATAATCTCTAATTACCGATTCCATGGAAATCCCTCCCATCCCTCAACGGCAACCGCAGACAGCCACCCCGGCAAGTTTCAGACAAGGCAACATGCGGGTCGGACTCAAAATTCTCTTCATGGCCCTTATCACTCTCGGACTCATGATACCGGACCTCATAATCTACAGTATGTCCAGCGACCGGGAAGACAGCCAGGAAGAGACCGTGAGCACTATATCCAAGTCCTGGAGCGGCCCACAGCTCATCTCGGGACCGATCATATCCATTCCATACCGCTACAAGCGTGACAATGAGACCGTAAGCGGCACCGTACGCATCCTTCCGTCCGATCTTGACGCCAAAGCTCAGATCGATTCCAGGACACTCAGCCGCAGCATATATGAAGCCACCGTATACTCAGGCACTGTCAGTCTCGACGGCACCATAACACTATGGAACGAACTCGAGACCCTCGGCATACCCCGCCAGGCTTACATGTTCGACCAGGCCAAGATAACTATAGGCATAGGCGATCTCAAAGGACTCGAATCAGTATCAGAACTCTCCATCGGAGACAGAAATCTGACTCTTAACGGTACCAACGACAACGAGATATATCAGAACACATCATATTACGACCAGGTATTCGTATCAAGTGATACCGACGACTTCGCCACATCAAAAAGCACCCGCAACTCCTGGCGCTATAACAACGACTCCAGCAACGGCTGCCTCCAGTCACCGATCGATCTCAGCGCCATCGCCGATTCAGCATCGGCTTCTATCGCCTTTAAAGTCGATATGAAGATAAAAGGCTCACAATCAATAGCATTTACACCGGTAGGAAGAGAAAATACCATCAGTGTCAACGGCCTTTGCAAATCACCGTCGTTCGGCGGCATGTTCCTGCCCAGCGACCGTACGGTCAACGCCGACAACTTCCAGGCCGTGTGGCGCCTGAATTCCAATAACCGCGACTATCCGCAGGCCTTTGATGAGAACATGGCCTCGGAGATAGCCCAGAGCGCCGTGGTCGTAAACATGCTCGTACCTGTCGACCGCTACCTTAAGGTAGACCGCACACTCAAATACGCATTTCTCGTCATCATGCTCACATTCGTGACCATACTGTTCTGTGAGATCGTAGCTCGCACCCCGATGTACATGTTCCAGTACCTGCTCATAGGCCTCGCCCTCATACTGTTCTACTCGTTATTGCTGTCGCTTGTAGAACACATCTCGTTCGGTCTCAGCTACTTCATAGCCGCATTGATGACCATAGGTATGGTTACAGTCTACGTCCGGGCCGTACTCAAGAACGCCCGTATGGCCATGTTGACAGGCTCTGTTCTGGCACTCATGTATGCCTTCATATACATACTCATGTGCCTCGAGACATACGCCCTGCTCACAGGCAGCATAGGACTGTTCCTGGCCCTCGCCGCCGTCATGTACGTCTCCATGAAAGTAAAACTCGTCTACACCGACTGATACTCACCTGAAAAACACCGGTTTACAGTAACCCGGCACGCCACTTTACCTGGCATGCCGGGTTCTGCATTTATGCCCTGCCACAATACATGGACATTAATTTATACAGAATCCAACTGATATAAAATAAAGTTATTAGTAATAACTTTATTACTAATAATATTATTACAACTACAGCATTCTTGCCTTAGAGAATGTTTTTTGTTAAGTTCAGACATACTCTTAGAAACTGTTTAAATTAATATGATGCAGATTCTGAGAGAGATTATCGGATGTATCTTTGTTTGTGATGAGTAAGCGTAGCCGTAGCTGCGTGACCGGAGAGCAGACAAAAATACGCCGGTAAGATCCTTAAAAAACAAAGAGATATTAATTTTAAACAGTTTCTTATTTATACTATTGAATGGTATGTCGGTATAAATATATTGGTATTGCCCGTTCAGATATACCGTTTTTAATGACTGTCAGTGCGAACGGATTACAGTTACCGAACCTTGCAGGTTGTTCACATCTTCCTGTACGACAGGCTCACGGTAATCGGGGGCTTTCAGCCTCACTGTTACGTTCTTTAAAGTCAGGCCGTCAATATGCCGCAGGTAAAACGCCCATGCCGGCAATTCACCGAACATGTGGAACTCGGGATATGAGTCACGTGCCTCCGGGACATCCCGGTAGCGGTAGCTCCCTATGTACCCCATTCCCTTGGTCCCACGACCGGGATAGGAGATATCTATGTTCTCCAATGTCACATTCTCGACATGAGCCTCGGGTATACCGGTTATACTGCTTGGAAAAGGATTATGAATAACATTGATATCAGGTCCACGCAGATCATATTCAATATCCGGACGACCGAAAGGTATGTCACAACGCAGATTACTGACCGACACATTGCGCAGCACACCGGGGACATCACCGTGACGGTGTCCGAGTCTTACAAAAATGGCATTACCCGTATTGGCAGCATCAATACCGTCAATAGTCACATTCTCGAGTGTGGCGCCGTCAACACTCTCGATAGCCACAGCCGAACGGAATGTGTCGTAGACCCTGATATCGCTTATCCTGACGTTACGGAATCCGCCGAACGACTCGGTACCGAATTTAATGGCATTGGCACTGCTGCAAACAATACAGTCACGTATCGTGATATTATCATTGCAGTCATACTTGTCAAATGACTTCAGGACAATACCGTCATCAGCCGAATTGATATTACATTTCTCGACAATCACATCCCTGCAGTCGGCAATATCTATTCCGTCATTATTCCAATATGCCCGGTTTACAAAATATATACCACTGATCAACACATTCGAGCACTTGTCGAGCGACAGACCCCAGGAAGCAGAGCCGCGCAGACGTACATCACGTATTTCCAGCCCGTTCACTCCATTGAAATCAATAAGTCTGGGACGCAATGACGGACGCATCCGACGACAGTTATAACCATGATCAACACGCACACCGGTGTGATGCAGACTATCTATGGCAAGCGCCAGATCAAGACCACGGCCGTCAATGGTTCCCGGACCTGTTATTTTGATGTTACAGCATCCGCGTGCATTGATCAATCCGGCTATGGAACTGGATAAAGTGTCACCATAACCATCGTAGTCATAAGGATCGACACTGCCGGCAATCGTAGCTCCCGATGAGAGGACAATCTCAACATTATCCGGCAACGAGAGCGATCCGGTTACATACACCCCTGGCTCAAAGATAATCGGATCACCATGGGACGCCGCGGTTTCGATAGCTTTCTGAACAGCCACCGTATTGACATTCAGCGAGTCCGGGAAAACACCCAGTGAGGAAGCATATACCTGAGCTCTGATATGGAACGGAAACAATACACACAGCAAACCCGCTGTGGCGGCAAGCAGACTTTTTGTTGACACGATCATCATGCACAATATTATAATAATGAATGATTACCAGCCGCCCGAGGCGCCGCCGCCGCCGGTCATACCGCCGCCGAAACTGCCGCCCGAGAAGCCACCGCCGCCGCCACGGCCGCCAAAACCGCCTCCGCCCATTATGATCACAGGAGGCTCCGCCACCTTAGCGATCGAATACGGTACATTATTGATATTTCCGCAGTTACGGCACCTGTAGATACGTATTCCCTGACCTTCGGTACGTGTCGTAGGCTGGCGCAATATACGGTTGGCCTGCATGGCCATGGCCCTGGCTCCGCACTGCGGACATACCGCATAGCCTGACCTACGGTTGACATAGGGTATGATATCGGTCTCATGGCAACACGGACACAGCCACACGTCATAGTCTACCGAATTAAGTTTCTCCTCCATGTCCTGTGCAGGCGTAAGATAGTCATTATCATGCACTTCATCAACACGATCCATCCGTGTACCGCAGTTTGGACAGTCATGACGATGCAATCTGGTGTGTCTCATGAGCAACCACAACGGCAGCCACACGATGACCGCGACTCCGAGCGTCAGCGGCAATGCCATCATGACAGGAAGTTTCATTCGCTCAAGTCTGCCATACCGCTGCTGGTCAGTCAAGCCTCTCGACGACACGTAAGCAACTATCAGCCAGACTAATAATCCCATTATAACAATAATCGCCACAGCGGCATATCCCTTGATGAATTCCTTCAGGTCTTCCTTTCCGCCGTCAGGTAGTCCAGGATTCTGATCACTATGGAGATAATCGGCCGCTTCAGGATCAGAGATATACGTGCCTATAGCCCTCACGGCATCGGTAACAGCCTTATCCGGATCACCGGCTTTCATATTGGGAGCTATATAGTTGCGTATGATTCTGCCGGCACGGCCGTCATTGATAACACCTTCCATTCCATATCCCGTACGAATGGCGGCACGGCGGTCATCACGCGATATCAGCAACAGCAGACCGTTGTCGCGGTCACGCTTTCCTATACCCCACAGTCCGAACAGTTCTGTGGCATATGAGTCTATATCCTGGCCATCGAGATCAGCCACAACAGCAACTGCTACTTCGGTTGTACGTGATGTGTTTATATCATCAAGCAACGAATCGGCAAGAGCTATCGCGGCAGGCGACAGAACACCGTCGGGATCGCTTACCCACGATGTAGCCCGGACCACATGCACATTAGGTACATCGGCGGGCTTACGTGCTGAGATCGACAGCGCCGCCATGATAACTATAGGAATGACAAGGATATATCTTTTCATACGGCAGGTAGTGTTTGTCCGTTAAGTTTACGGTAAAGATCAAGAGCGTAGACATCGGTCATAGCCGACAGATGGTCGAGCACAGCCTGAACACGCCCGTAAAGAGCGGGTGCGTTCACATCATACTGCTGAGGCACCTTGGCCAGCAGTAACCGCGAGTAATTGAGCTCAGGAAAGCGCACGGCATGTATATGCTTCTGTAACAGAAATGTTATGATACGGTTTCCTGCCAGTTCTATGTCGACGACATCTCCGGCGCAGTATATTCTGCTCCATGACAATGCATTGCATGCCTCGTAAGCTTCACGTTCGGGACCATTCAGAGACCGTAACAGAGATCCGCTGAAGGTACCGCGCATGATGGCAGGCTCGTTGGCGACAAAAGACTCGGCACAGCATGTCACCAGACGGTTTATCACTGCCGAACGCAGATATGCGACCTTCTCGTTGGAGTCACTGATGGCTTTGACAGCCTCATTGTGACGCTCGAAGTCATCTCCGGTAAAATAACTGAGCAACAGAGGAAGGACGTCATCAGAAGAAAGGATCCTGAGCTTGTGGGCATCCTCGATGTCCATTATCTCATAACAGATATCGTCGGCGGCCTCAACTATATAGACAAGAGGATGCCGGGCATACTCCAGAGCACCATCTTCACGTTCACGGCGTATGAGACCAAGCTCGTCGGCAATCCGCCTGAACGATTCACGCTCACTGTCAAAAAAACCGAATTTTCCTGATTCTCCGGCGATAGACGACTCGTAGGGATACTTTACAATGGAAGCCAGCGTAGCGTATGTCATGCCGAAACCACCATGTCGTCTGCCGTTGAAGCTATGAGTCAACACCCTGAAAGCGTTGGCATTACCCTCGAAACGAACAAGATCGTTCCATTCTGAAGCAGTAAGACTGTCTCGCAACACGGCTCCCTCACCCTCTGAAAAAAATGTGGATATAGCCTTCTCTCCCGAATGGCCGAACGGGGGATTGCCCAGATCGTGGGCAAGACAGGCGGCAGCCACGATCTCGCCTATCGAGTCGAGAGCATCAGAGCCGGATGTACCCCGGTAGCGCGGCTTGAGAGCCGTCATTACCTCGCTGGCGATCGAACGCCCTACCGACGAGACTTCAAGACTGTGTGTCAGGCGGTTGTGCACAAAGATACTGCCACCCGGCAACGGAAAGACCTGGGTCTTGTTCTGCAGGCGGCGGAACGGCGATGAGAAAACCATGCGGTCATAGTCACGACGGAAGTCACTGCGCACGCCGCCACGCCCGGGAGACATCTCCTCGAGTCCGAAACGCTTGTCACTGACCAGACGGGGCCATGACATTTTCCGCTCACTCGCCGCCGGCAGGCTGTTGGTCGATGTCTTCATATTTCTGGAAAAGGAAATCATTATACGGAAAACGTGCCACATGAATCTCCCGTGCTTTCCCGTAGAGGAGATTCTTGAGCTCGTCTATATTGCGCCCGGTTCTGGCCGAAATGAACACACAGTTGTCGTTCAGCCTGTTCATCCATGTCGCCTTAAGCTCTTCAAGCGATATATTCTCACGTGTGCGCGGTGTGAGGTCATCCTCATCTTTAGGTTTATACGTAAATGCATCGATCTTGTTGAAAACCATGATCATCGGTTTCTCCTGATCGCCACATATATCGCGCAGAGTCCTGTTGACAACCTCGATCTGTTCCTCGAAGTGCGGATGGCTTATATCGACGACATGCACCAGAAGATCAGCATCACGGACCTCATCAAGCGTAGATTTGAAAGAATCGACAAGATGTGTCGGGAGCTTACGTATGAAACCGACAGTATCGGTCAGCAGGAACGGCAGATTGTCGATGATGACCTTACGGACGGTAGTATCGAGCGTGGCGAAAAGCTTGTTCTCGGCAAACACATCGCTCTTGCTCAGAAGATTCATAAGCGTCGACTTACCCACATTTGTATATCCCACGAGGGCCACACGCGTGAGTTTGCCACGATTCTTGCGCTGTATCGATTTCTGCTTGTCGATAGCACGGAGCTCCTCCTTGAGACGCGCTATCTTGTCGAGGATAATACGGCGGTCGGTCTCGATCTGAGTCTCACCCGGGCCACGCATTCCTATGCCGCCGCGCTGACGCTCAAGGTGAGTCCACAGGCGCGTGAGCCTCGGCAGCATATACTGGTACTGGGCCAGTTCGACCTGTGCGCGGGCATTGGCCGTCTGGGCCCTCAGAGCGAAGATGTCGAGTATCAGGCTGGTGCGGTCCAGTATCTTGACCTGCAGTTCTTTCTCTATGTTGGAGATCTGCTTGGTCGAAAGGTCATCGTCAAAGATGACCATTCCAACCTCATTTTCCTCTATATACAGCTTTATCTCATCAAGTTTGCCCTTGCCTACAAACGTACGTGGATTGGGATAGTCGAGTTTCTGTATAAAACGTCTGACAGTCACCGCCCCGGCGGTATCGGCCAGAAACTCAAGCTCGTCAAGGTACTCGTTGACCTTGCCCTCGTTCTGTTCACGGGTCACGAGACCTACAAGCACGGCGTTCTCGGTAACTTCTTTACTTATAACAAATTCTTTCATAAACAGTTATTAAAGAATATCGTATCAATCAATGTTGTTCTGGATTATACGGATGGGATGCAATGAACAGACTGCGACGATCGTCAGCGGTGTAGGGGTTGAAGCGTATCGCCTGGGCCGATGATTTCCCGGCAAAACGGCCGTCATCATAGGCAGGCTGTCCGTTGACCCATGTGGTGACAACCCTGTGCATTAGTTTCTTTCCTGCATATGGAGTCCAGCCGCAACGGCTCACAACGTCATTGTCACTGACAATGTGAGGCTCGCGAAGACATGCTACCCTGACAATATCAGCCTTATAGCCGGGAGCGATGAAACCACGTTTATCCACTCTGAAAACAATGGCCGGATTGTGGCACATCATCCTCACAACGACACATGGATCAAAAAACAATGACATCATGACCGGCAGGGAGAACTGCACCCCCGGCATACCCGAAGCGGCATGCAGCAGATCTCCCTCCTTGTCGGCCGGGAGATGGGGTGCGTGATCGGTGGCAACAGTATCTATAATATGCTCATTGACAGCATAATGCAACTCACTCCTATCGTTTTCTGACTTAATGGCCGGATTACACTTGATACGAGCCCCGAGAGTCTGCATGTCATCACCACTAAACAACAGATAATGAGGGCAGGTCTCGGCGGTAATCAATTTCCGGGATATGTTTCCGGGAGCAAACAATTTAAGTTCCTCACTTGTAGAGACATGGGCCAGATGCAGGCGTGCATGATAGCGCAAGGCCAGTTCAACAGCATGTCTCGCCGCCTTAAAACAGGCCTTTGACGACCGCATGGTACCATGCAACGAAAGCGGCACATCGCCATTGGGGTAACGTGCCTCAATATCAGCACGATTGGCCTTGATCTCAGCTTCGTCCTCGGCATGAACCATAATCAGTGCCGGCGAGGCCTCAAAAAGATGATTCAGAGTCATCTCATTATCGACCAGCATGTTACCCGTAGATGAACCAAGAAATAGCTTGATGCCCGGCACACGCGTATAATCGGCCGCCATCAATGTAGCGAGATTGTCATTCGTGGCACCGATGAAAAAAGCGTAGTTGGCAAGAGAACACCCGGCGGCATGCTCCATCTTGTCGTTCCAGTCTTTGATACTGATTGTCTGCGGCTTAGTATTGGGCATGTCCATGAACGATGTCACACCGCCCGCAACGGCGGCCCGGCTCTCCGTAGCAATATCTCCCTTGGATGTGAGTCCCGGATCCCTGAAATGAACATGCGAATCAATAACACCTGGAAGAAGATAATCACCTCTGAAACTAACCGATTCATAGTCAGAGCTATCAATCATAGCCATATCAGGCAGACCGCGACCTACAGTCTCGATCGTGTCCCCGTCAACAATCACATAACCGCAAAAAATCTCATCCCCGTTAACAATCGAGGCGTTATACAACAGCTTTTTCATCACTCGACAGGTTTTGGAAATTTACGGAACCAGCCCGACGTCTTGAGACGTATTACCCCAAAGACAGCCTCGCCGAATATACCGCTGTTCATCTTACTGGTACCAAGCACACGATTGACGAAAATAATAGGTACCTCGACAATCCTGAACCCGCACTTGTAGGCAGTGTATTTCATCTCGATCTGGAAAGCGTATCCTTTGAAACGTATCTTATCAAGCTCGAGCGTCTGCAATACACGCCGGCGATAGCACACGAATCCGGCTGTGGTATCACGTATCTTCATACCGGTGATGACACGCACGTACCAGGAAGCATAGTAGCTCATCAACACACGCCCCATCGGCCAGTTGACCACATTCACACCAGTAATGTAACGTGAACCGACAGCCACGTCAGCCCCCTTGACGGCACATGCTTCATAAAGTGCCATCAGGTCATCGGGGTTATGCGAAAAGTCCGCATCCATCTCGAAGATATACTCATAGCCATTGTCGAGAGCATATCTGAAACCGGTGATATAAGCCGTTCCGAGTCCCTGCTTGCCTTTTCGCTCAATAATATTGACACGTCCGGGATACTCAGCCATCTTTTCCCTGACAATCAAAGCGGTACCGTCAGGAGAGCCGTCATCGATCACCAGGACGTCCATAGGATGGGAACGGGCCATGACAGCATCGATGATGGCGGAGGCATTCTCCCGCTCGTTGTACATAGGTATGATCACGACCGAGTCGGCGCGCTGTGCCGGGAGTGTATTTGATGTACTCATAATCAGAGTTTCTTTAAAAGCAAATTCAAAATCAAAGAAGCGCCGGGGCAAGATAGCGTGCGAGAAGATATCCGCCGCCAAGGAGCCATACATATATAATGAATGCCAGCACAAAAGGTTTGGCACCGGCTTTTCTGAATTTATCGATCGAAGTCTCAGCTCCCAGAGCAACCATAGCCATCGTAAGCATGAAAGTATCGATATAGTTGATCACATCGACCACAGCGGCAGGAAGCCCCATAGGCGTCTGAAGCGTATTCAGCCACACTGACAGCGAGTTGAGAGCGATAACAAGCAGAAAACCGAAAGCAAACCAAGGAATGGCCACACGTCCTTTCTCCCCCTGCACTCCATCACCGCAATGTGACCGCCGGGCTACCCATATGCCCAGAATCAGCAGTACCGGCACCAGCATCATCACACGTATCATCTTGACAATGACGGTAGTGGCGGCAATCTCGTCACCCATGGCATTGCCTGCTCCGACAGCGTGTGCGACCTCGTGAAGCGTAGATCCTCCGTATATACCCATCTGCTGAGGGTCCAGATCAAGAAGTCCGGTGCGATATGCTATAGGATAGATAAACATCGATATCGTACCGAATATCACCACTGTAGCCACGGCCACGGCTGTCTTGTACGGTTTGGTACGCATCGTAGCCTCGGCGCCGAGCACTGCGGCCGCCCCACATATGCCGCTGCCTATCGATGTCAGCATCGCAGTATCCCGATCCATCTTCAGCAGTCTGCTGCCTATGAGATAACCGCCTATCACAGTGGAGGCAACAATAATAGCATCGACAGTGATACCAGGAATACCTACGGCAGCTATGTCCTGAAATGTGAGACGGAAGCCGTAAAAAATTATACCTGTTCTAAGCAACCTCTTGGAACAGAACTGTATGCCCGGCACCCATGTCTCGGGAAGATGATTACGCAGAGAGTTGGCATACAGCATACCGAGGACAATGCCTATTATCATAGGACTTAAAGAAAGGTCCACGAATACCTTAGCGCTTCCGATGTAGAAAGCCGCACAGGCAAAGAGTCCTATGAGCAGGACTCCGTGCAGCATGCTTGAACGTGTGTTATTAAGTTTCACAATAATATTATTTTAATATACGTTAATACTTATCTTATCACAATCACCTGAAGCGGAGATGTCACCATGTGCCGCAGACCGGACCGCAGGTATGCACGAACTGTATACCGGCCGTCGGAAACCGGTCTGCCGTCACTGTCGGTGAGATTCCATATGAACGGAAACGACACGTCGGGACAGCCGAATACGGTCTCTCCTTTCTCATTTCCGATCACAATACGCCCCACAGGAATATCAGGCAGAGAATGATCGATACTGAATGTGACTTCGTCGGAGGCAACCTTACGGTCAGCCTCCATGGTTACTCCGCCGCAACTGTTTATCACGGTAAAGCCGACCGAACGTGAGGCACGGTTACCGGCATTGTCACATACCGTCAGAGTGACGGTATGAGCACCATCCGGGAGACCGGACAGCGGATACCTCAGGCTATAACGTCCGTCGTCAAGCGGCACCATGCGTGCCGCCACATCGCTGTGATTCGTGCCGTCGACACTCAGCGTTGTTGTACGGCCTATTGTTCTGGTCATGCTCAGTCCTGACGCCGAAGGTATGACATAACCGAGAATCTCGATTACAGGACCCACCACATCACCGTCAGCAAACGTCGTGCTGTTGATCCACAGACCATCTATAACCGGCGGCTCCATAACATCCGCACTGGGATCGGCAGATATCCCGGCCACACTGATATCATCCGCCACAGCCATGGCGCGCATTGAAAAGTCATCCGAGAAAGCATGTACTGCAATGACATGGCCTCCACCGGGACTGACAACTTCGGGACACAGCAACGGCACCTCAAAGTGACCATCCTTTACTTTTCCGCTAACGGTAGTGACAAGAGTTTCCCGACGTGTCACAGTCCTGGGCTTCCCGCCGTCCGCAGGATCATATATGCTCTGATCTGTACGTGCCGGCTCATACAGATCTATCACCACCGATCCGTCGAACTCCGGGGACAGATTTCCGTCCGCACCGACTACATCCCCTTCTATAACATCAGATGACAACGGAGTGACGATGAAGCCATCCGGGACACTCACAGATATACCATGTGTGTATGGATACACCGGTAAGGCCGGATCGCCCACAAAATTATAGCAGGCAGTGTTGACGGAGACTTCAGAGCTGCTGTGCAGACCGATCACCGCATTACGGGCCATGCGGAATATATCGCCTATACTGCGGCTGCCCGACAGAGTGAAATATTCACGGGCCATAGCCATGCCGAGATAGGCCATATATCCGATACCGCAATCCAGAGTCTCTTTCACCTTGTCAAACAGCGGACGACGGTTACCGGCGGCACGCTGGTACAGTCCGGACATTCCCTTGGTAACAGTAACAGCAGGTGCCCAGCGTCTTTCTATCGAGTCACACAGCTCAACAGCCTGCTCAAGATGGCCCTGCCTGTCGCCGTAGTCACACACCACCAGAGCCCGCGATCTGACGTCGGTCGTCGGCGGAGCCATAAGATAACTCTCCGCCTTGTCTATGTATGCGGCCGCCTGGGCCTGTGTCACTGCAGGAATACGCCCTACGTTGACCGACATATGTGCCGATACTATATCGTCAGGAAGCGGTTCATCCTCAAGAAAGCCGAAAAAAGCATCCGTACAGTAACATGTCGAAGCATATCCCTGTTTGAAAAGACTTTCGACCTCATATGTGATCACATGGGTGTCGTCA
Organism: uncultured Muribaculaceae bacterium; assembly: GCA_910584665.1. Lineage (GTDB taxonomy): Bacteria > Bacteroidota > Bacteroidia > Bacteroidales > Muribaculaceae > JAAVFS01. The sequence goes on from CAJUBL010000007.1 coordinate 16,871, forward strand.
ACAGCCGTACCGGTTACATGACCGGCCGGATCATAAGTCGAAGCTCCCATGATCAGCAGGCTCAGGGGACTGCCGGCGGCCCGGTCATACAGCGACTTCATGAAACGGCGTATGGCATATGGCGAGCGGACACCCGAACCGAATTCATCAAAGACCTCACGCGGTTCCACCACAGCGATCTTCATGCCCTGACAGCGGGTATGGATATCGGCGAGGCGCTCGGCTTCGGCACGTAAAGCCGGAGCGGTCAGTATGACCATATCCGGCACCGACATCGACGACAGACGTCCCATACCGGAGACGGGCCCTTCGATCGTGACCGGCCGATGTTCCATTGCCGGATTGAAGGCGACAAAATGTGCCGTTCCATTGACCTCACCCGGAAGAGATACTATGAGATCCCGGCCATCTGATTTTGATCCAAGTCTACGTGGCAGGAACGGAGATGTCACATCCCAGACAACAGTTTCTGCTCCGGCTTCAAGCCGCAGAGCATCACTGTCGGCGATATCATACATATACATCGACAGTTCAGATACGTCGGCCGGCATAACATTGTCCCGTGTATATCCCAGCGAAACCGTCTCGAAAGCGGCAAACGCCACAGCGCCCGCATTGTTCAGATCGGCCCGGAAAGACACAGTCCGGTCTCCCGTCACAGGCGCGGCTATAGGAATCTCCAGCCTGTCGGCAGCCACAAAGTAGGTCTCGACCGCATTATACTCATTTTGCATGGATATCGCACGCAGGGTACTCTCTTTATCGCATACCTTTATTCCGAACACAGGTTTCTCAGCCTTGATAGCACCTACAGCGCGGAGGGCAAGCTTACCGCGGTCCGTGAGATCCGGAACCGGAAACTCTATCTCCAGCCGGCGACCGGAAGATTTCGAGAAATCGTGGCCAAGGAAAGACGTTCCGGAACGGGCGGGATTTGACACCATCGGGTGATAAATCCCGAACGACCAGTGGAAAGTATGTATGTTGACCGGTTCAGTAACCGGCAGCCCCCCGACCCGGACCGGATTTTCACATGAGCCCACGAAATAACAGCCGTGTGTGTCGGATGTGTTGACGACGGGCCTGGCATAGAGGTATGACCCCGTAGGGCTGTAGACATCTGCAGTCTCCGGACCCTCGGCATAAAACAGTATGCGACCGTCGTCGGTCAGCATCGTCGGAACCTCAGGGATGCCACTGAGCCTGGAATCATTAAAGTCATGTCTCATTCCTGCCACACCGCCATAACCATATACAGCCACCCGGCCGGCATCATCGAACCCCATCGATGCAAGCTGATCGGAAGTAATCTGTACTATGCCGGTTGTGTCGACACCGATCCTATACAGCGTGCCGGCAGGTATCCCGGTAGCCGAAGCACCTGAGCCACCCGTGAACACTGATACCAGCATGACCGCACAGATGTATATCAATCGTCGGAACTTAATCATAGGTTATTTGATTTTGAAATCAAGACAGACTGCATCACTGACAGTCACTTCTACCCTATCATCGATCCCGACCGGCAGAATGTCTGCGATATCGCCCGGGACAATAATGTCTCCATGTCTGATCATAAAGTAAGAACTGAGCCACGCCAGAGTGTCATCGACAATATCGAAATCAAGAGTTATGACGGTACTGAGAGTACCTCCGAGCGTGATACGCAACGGCGATTCATCTGACGGCATACCGATCCAGTCGCCGACCACCACCGAGGAGTCGAAAGATGTATCGATAGCCGAAGCCGGCAGAGCGACAGGATCGGCCGGACGCAGGCGGGCCATCAATGTAAAAGCGTCATAGTAGCGGCTGGCAAACTTAGGAGCCACAAACTTACCCAGACGCGATATCCTGACCGCCGGAGCGAAAGTCATCACCCACCTGTCACGATGAGGCGGCAGGAAGAGCGGCCGATGGTTGCGAGACATCGACGAGTCGGTGAGCAGAGTCACCGGCAAGTTCCTCGAAAGGGATCCCAAAGAGCGTTCACAATGCAGAATCTTCATCGGCAGCAGTCAGTCTACAACAGGTTGTCAAGACGGTTATACATCACAGCAAGATGGGCGTAGATCGATGTATTGGCTATCACAATGCCATCGGCGACACGTATTCTGACAGGGGTGAAATTCCAAAGCCCCTTAACACCGGCCGATATCAGCATATCGGCGGCATCCTGCGCATGATCGACAGGAACAGTAATAATGCCTATCTCAGCTTTCAGACGTCGGCACCGTGAGTCGAGCTCATCAACGCTATACACCGGCACGCCGCCGACCGATGTTCCTATGATCTGCGGATTTATATCAAATCCCGCCACGACATTAAGACCGTAGTTGGATAGTCCGGAATCCTGCATCAGGGCCGCACCAAGGCTTCCTGCCCCGAATATGACAGCATTATGTGAACGCGAAAAACCCAGAAAATCACTTAGTTCCTCCTCAAGGCTGGCCACATCATATCCTATGCGTGTCTTACCCTTGATATTGAGAAATGACAGATCCTTGGCAATCTGTGAAGCATCGACATTAAGCTCACGCGATATATTGGTCGAGGATACATTCTCAACTTTCTTGTCACGCAACATGTTGACGTAGGCCAGATACCATGGCAATCTTCTAAGCACGGGCTCCGGTATAAATTCGCGGGGATTGTTCTCTTTCATCTCAGCATGCAACTCTTAAGTGTACCAAACACGCAAAGTTACATATAATATTTGAAAACCGGCACACGGCATTCAAAAAAGGCAAAACAGCCACACCGAATATTTTCCAAAGCACAGATTACAACGGGACCATCCGGACATAAGAACAAAAGCGCAGATTACGAAGAAAAGAAATAAACCGCAAATTCTTTCTACACTTCGTTCTGAAAGCGTTCTGTATAGAATAGGCGGAACGATGAACGCGAATTACGCAAAAAATAAAAACGAGAATTCCATCTATGTTTCGCTCCGAAAACTTTCAGGTTACAAAGGTATAATCAACATCTTCTAATGAATGGTACCGACAGCACAATGCACGACAACAGGGCTGATATAAATTTATTGTGTTTCATAATTGTTCTCTTTTCAGGAAAGAACGTAAGTGCAGATGACGGATTCCATCGAGATTGGATTCTGACTGAAACGGATCCATAGACACTACGTATTTCGGATAGTTGTTTTTAATCTCCTTCAGATTGCCAAACTCCCTTTTGACGGTAGAATCATCACTCAGGAGATATGTTGCCTGAATATACACCATATCATCGCCTTTGCTGGCAACGAAATCGACCTCTCCATTGCGTAGAGTCCCGACATAGACGGTATAGCCCAGGCGGAGCAGATGCAGATACACAGCACCTTCTATCAGCTTCTCAATATCCACCGCACGGTTTCCCGAAGTAAGGGCATTACGCAATCCAAGATCCTCGAAATAATACTTCTCATTGGTAGCCAACAACTGTTTACCGTGAATGTCGTATCGGCTGACCTTATTAAGAATAAAGGCATTACATAAGAAATTCATGTATAAACGTACCAACTGCGCGTTTACATTCTCGCGTTCATGCTGCATATATTTGCTGATGCTGTTTGCCGAGAACAGCTTGCCGGTATTGTCGGCCACAAATCGGGATAGATTTTCAAGGAAAGCCACATTGCGTACCTGCTCTCTACCGAGTATATCCTTGAGGACGATAGTGCTATATACGCTTGAAAGATAATCGTGTATCATCTCGGCATTATCAATCGGGAACATGGCGAGATTAGGCAGACCGCCGATGTTAAGATACCTGACAAGCGAGGCGTCGCTATCTTCGACATTATGGAATGTAAGAAATTCAGGATAGGACAGTCCATAGACATGAACTTCAATATATCGGCCCGAAAGGAGTGTCGCCAATTCTCCGGAAAGCATCTTTGCATTGGAACCTGTCACAACCACATCAAAATCATCACGATCATAGTAGTTACATAGCGAGCGTTCAAACCCGTCAATCAACTGCACTTCGTCAATCAGAATATAGTTACGCACTCCTGCCACCGACTTACTGTCGATGTATATGTTCAGATCTTTATAATCTTTTATGCTATCGAATTCACTTTTCTCCTTGTCTATATAGATAATATTGGCATCTTTGCGGGCGTTCCATTCCGAAACAAGGGTTCGCATGAGGCAACTTTTACCCACGCGCCTTTGTCCGGTAATGCAAACGATGAGATTACGACCTATGAGGTTTGCAATCTTGTCAAGATAGTCTCTTCTGTTTATCAGTTTCATAAGCTATACATATAATTCTCTGCAAAAATACTTATTTTTGCAGATATATCTTCAAAAAACCGCAAACAAATATATTTTTGCAGATATAAAACCAATTTTAAACAAACGATGAAGCAGTGAATACCCTTTCCTGTTACCAACACCTAAACGACAACTTTTTGAGAAACTGTACGAACTTTGTGGTATATTTGCAGGTTAAATATGTGCCGGGAGTCTGTTTCCGGCCTATAACACCGATAACAGTTTTAATTCACATAACAGTTATGAAAGACTTTGACGAAATAATCAAGAGCTCCACCCCTACTCTGGTGGACTTTTTCGGGACATGGTGCGGCCCGTGCCGCATGCAGGCTCCTATTCTGGAGCGGGTAAAGGAGAAAATCGGTGATAACGGGACTATAATCAAGATCGACGTCGACCGTAACCGGGAACTTGCCGCACGCTTCCATGTACAGTCAGTTCCTACCCTTATCATGTTCAGGAACGGAGAGGCTGTGTGGCGTGCTGTAGGCGTACAGCAGGCTGACGTTCTGGAGTCCAAGTTTCACGATTTGGGTTAAAAGCGCAGATTAAAACAGACCATCCGGCAGATGGTTTTAAAGCGCAGATTGCGCAGATTATCTGGGCCATCCGGAGGGAAAAATTCAACCGCAAATTACGCAGATTACGCAAATTTCTGAGAGGTGGAGAACGAAATCGAACTTTTTCGATCTTCCTTATTCAAATAATTTGCGTAATCTGCGTTTATCGTTCCACCCTAATTATCTGTACAGAACGCTTTCAAAGCGAAGCGTAGAGAGAATTTGCGGTTAATTCCTATGGCCCGCATGGCTTATTTTTTAATCTGCGATTATCGTTCCTCCTTAATCATAAATTTAGAACGCTTTCTATAGAAAGAATCTGCGCTTTTAATCCGCCCTGACGGATGGCACCCCGACGAGATATTTCGTCGGGGTGCGCTGTATCTGTGCCTATTGGAATATGTCTGAGGGTCAGTTTCCTGCCGGGCGGTAGAACATCAGGGTCGAGAAACCGGTCTGGTCGAAACCGCCCGAGTTGCCGCCGTAGTTTCCGCCGCCACCGTCGGGACGCATCTCGTTCATCAAAGCCTCGGTGTAGTTGCACTTACGTCCATGAGCATTGGCGTAGCCTACCCATACATCCCATCCCGGACGTACAGTACCACGATACGCTTCGGAGATAGCGGGCATGTCGTAGCCCTGGAAGCGATAGTTTGTATAAGGCAACGTATTCTGCGGGAACATGAACGACGAACCGTTGGCTCCGACCGTAGCATTGTATTTGGCCACATACTCGGCCATGGCACACGCGCGGTAATCTGCATATGCGAAGAGGTCCTCACCGACATTGTTGGCCATCTGGCAGAAGATACCGAGCATAGTGGCACACAGAGTAGCATGTCCCTGGTCGCGGCCGCTCTCATTGCACTGTGCGATCTTCAGCCCCTCGATATCAGGATCGTCATATACATATGGAATGGCGTTGAGATGCTTTCCGGCACCGATGCCGCGGTCATTCTTGTAGTGAAGGATAGCCTCGTTGATCATATCCTGATTGTCGTCAAGCACACCGACAGAGATGCATGTGGTCATGCATGCGAGATCCCAGTTGAGCCAGTAGTGGTCACCGCTCTTCGTCTTGAGAAAACGTGAAGCTTCGGGATAGAAATATGTCTTGAGCCAGTCTACTACCTTGCGGTATTCCTCGGTCTTATCCCATCCGTTATTATCCCGGAGAAGCTCGGCGGCATTAGCTACCTGATAGATCTGGAACAGGATCAGGAACTCGTTGGAGTCGATAAGCTCATCCTTGAGGGTGCCTTGTGTACCATAGATCATGCCTTTGTTGGTGTAGGCCCAGTCAACGAGGATCTGGCGTGCCGCAGTCGCACATTCCTGATCACCGGTGAGCACATACCGCAGTGCGAGCTGATAGGCAGCGGCGGCATCGCGCATGAGGTTAGTATACGAATTCTGTACACCGGGGTACCACTTGTCAAGCACACCATACTGAGTCCACCGGCCGCCGCCGTCGGCCCAGTTGGTAGCGTCAAGCCGGGCTATATATTCCTTGGGGGAAGCTTTATAAGTGGGCTGTGCATATGAATTGGAGGCGAGTTTCTGATAAGCCTCGGCCCACGGAGACTCACTCAGATGAGCCTTGACATATGAGATATCAGTTGCCGAGTGCATAAGGCACGGGTGGCTGAGAGTGTACGTCTTGGGCTGCAGCTCGGGGTTGTCATCGTCAGCCTGGTCCCAGCTACTGATGTTCTCGAACCCATCCTCGATCTCGGTACATGATGCCGAAGCAAACAACGATATCGCCGAGAAAATATATATAATCGATTTTTTCATTGCTGATTATTTTAGTATGGTTTTATCATCGGCTACCGCAGGCCGGGAGGGGCCTGCGATGGCCGAATCAATTATTATTCACCTTTTGAAATCTCATCGTTGGCAAACTGCAGTGCATCGTCGGCAGTCTTAAATGTGCGTATCCACTTCACATCATAATATGCCTCATCGACCGAAGAGTAACGGTCATTGGGGATATCGGCTACCTTAAGATTGTATATACGCATCTCGGTATAGGCATTATTGTATTTGCCCGATGCGTCCCATATGTACAGACATGAACCGTCGGAAAGTTCAGTGCGGCTCGGTCTCAGGTTGTTACTGTTGATACCCGAGAGCTGGTCGACGGCATCCATATTGGCATTGCCGCCCGAAGGCAGATGGAAAAAACGTGCCGCCATCACCTTGTATGTGCTCCAGTCGAATGGCAGAGTCACAGTGGGACTGATACCGAGATACTTGAGGTCGTTACGCCACTTGCCGCCTTTCGAGTCATTGAACTGTGCGTGCAGGCCGAAGTCGGTGTACGACACATTGTCACAGCTCCAGTTGCCCCAGCCCCAGTTGCTGTCCCATACATACCAGCCCTGCTCGACCGTAACGTCGATCGAAGCCGATTCGCCTGAAGGAGCCATAGCCGTTACCGTAGCGCGTCCCCATCCCTTAGGTGTGATCACACCGCGTTTCACGTCAACGACAGTGGGATCAGACGAAGTCCATTCAACCGAGCCGATTGTAGCGCCCTCGGGATAATATGTGACATCGAGCCTGACATTGCCCTGTGTGATACAGAGAGCCCCCTCGAGAGGCTTGATCTCGAGCCGCTCGACTTCCTGCATCTTATAGACATGGAACCTGTAGTCGCCGGCTACCTTCGAGTGATCGTGGGTGTGGCAACGTATGTGCGCATCACCCTCTTTCAGGCATCTGACAAGACCGTTCTCATCGACCGAAGCCACCTCGGGAGTCTGGCTTGTCCAGGTCACATAATCATACGTGTGATCCTCGGGGAGGATCTCGCAGGCGAGCTGAACCTCGTCGGTCTCATAGTAGAAGCCTTCCTCGCTCGGCTCAGTGAGGTTGGTGACTTTCACCTCCGTAGCCTTCACAACCTCGGGGATGACCTTCACAAGCACGCTTGCATTGGCGCCGAACCCGATCAGAGGCACTGCCGATACTGTGGCCTCGCCCACGCCTGTCGCGGTGATCTTACCCTCGCTGTCGACTGTACATACCTCGACATTGCTCGAGTTGAAGCTGATTGTCTTGTCGGTAGCGATATCGGGACCGACGCGATATACCAATGTCGAGTCCATCCCCAGACCGAGATACAGTTCCTCGCTCACTACAAATGTTATATCGGTCGTAGGATAAGCCTCGGGATAATCGGTCGTGAGGAGTTTATCCTTGTCACATGATGTCATACCGCCAAGCACAAGAGCCATCATACCACCTGCAACCGGTATATTGAATATTTTTTTCATTGTTGTTTCCTTTGACAAAATTTATAGCCGTTCTGTTCAATAAGTCTATCCATATACTTCATGGGGTTATCTCCATCCGGGATTCTGACCCAGATTGGGGTTAAGCTGAAGCTGGTCGATAGGAAGGGGATAAAGGTCATTCTTTTCTTCCCACTGGCGGTTACCCTCGTAGATGATACAGCCATCGCTGTCAAGCGGATAAGTAAGGGTTCCTCCTTTGGTCTCGTACTCAGTGCCTGTCCATTTCACACCAAGAAACGGTTTGGGCATCTCGGTCTTAGCCAGGTTCCAGCGCTTGAGATCGTCAAGACGGAATCCCTCGTTGTAGAATTCAACCGTACGCTCGCGCCGTATCTCGGTGATCATGTCGAGACCGTTGTCATTCACGAGTTTGTTGGACAGTTTAGGCATATCGGGGTTTACACGGCCGCGCACGAGGTTGAGTGATATATCAAGGTCGTCATCGCTGATCCTGCCGTCGCGCTCACATACAGCCTCGGCATAGGTAAGGAGCACCTCGGCATAGCGTATGATGGGATAGTCATAGCTTTCATAGCCCGACTGACACTCATGCTCGGTAGCCCACTTGTTGTTGAAGTAACGTGTCGAGCTCGCAGGCGAGAATGAAGCATCGGCGCAATGGGCAAGATCAGCCTCCTCACCCAGCCAGTCCACACGGCAGTTCTGTGCTGTGTTACCCCAGAAAGCGTCACCGGGACGCGATATCTGCTGGTGCATGCGGTTGTCACGGTTGTTCCACTCGCTGATGCGGCGGTCATAACCCTGAAAGACCTTTGACTTCTCTACAGGCAGTCCGTCCTGACACAGATACATGTTGGCCATCTTGCGTGATACGATCTGGGCGTTATTCAGGCACTCGATGGTGAGGTTCTTTCCATGACGCGACAGTTCGGGATCATAGTGACGCACGAATATAAACTCGGTATTGTCGGCCTTGCCGAGTCCCATGGGATTGGACTTGACGCCATCCTCGAGAAGGAACATATATCTGTAGCTTTTCTCACCGAGTCCTGCATTGTAGAATATCGAGAAATTAGCATTGTCGATCACCTTGCGGGCAGCTTTGGCCGCCTCGTCAAGGAACTCGCCGCAACGCTCCATGTTACCGCGTGACTTCTGCCATGTACCCTCGCGCAGGGCGATACGTGCCAGCATAGCATAGGCGGCATCGGAGCATAGCTCACCGGCCTGAATTCCTGAAGCCGGCTTAAGCAGCTCACCCGCCTTTTTCAGGTCTTCGATAGCCGATGCTATCACATCCTGACGGTTGTCGCGCTTAGCATTCATGCGGGGATCGTCGGTGTCGATAGTCTGGTTGACAAGAATAGCGTCACCATACATTCTCACAAGTTCTGAGTGGCAATAACCGCGGAAGAAGTATGCCATACCGAGCGCATGGGCTATATCATCCCGGTTACCGCCCCAGCCGGCGGCATGCTCTATAAGGATATTGCAACGGCGTATGCGGTCATAGTTTCCCGAATAATAGCCGTCACCGGTAGGTATGACATTGGTACCGTTCGAGACGGTATTGAGTCCGTTCTTGTCCTCGATAAGGTCAGAGCGCTTGTCGCTCATGATGCCGTCATAGACAATGTCACCATAGGTGAGCGTCCAGCCGTACATCTGGTTGGCGAAGAGCTGGAAGTCCTCGGGAGTATTCCACATGTTGGGCTCGGCCAGCTGCTCCCTGGGGTCAAGTTCGAGACAGGAAGTCGCTGTCAGAGCTATCGCCGCTATAGAAAGTGATTTTAATATCTTGTTCATCTTTAAAGTGTTTTCTCGTGGTGATTAGAATGATATGTTGGCACCGAAAGTCACGTTACGCAGGAACGGATAGCGGCGGGCGTTGCTCACACGGTTCGAAGCCTCGGGATCCCATCCGTCGTTGATCTTGCTCCATTCCCACAGGTCGGTACCGGTAACATAGAAGCGTACGTTGCTCAGCACATGTGTTTTCTGAACCAGCTGTGCGGGAAGGGTATATCCGAGAGTTACGTTCTTAAGACGTATGTACGAGCCGTCCTCGACGCTCCATGACGAGCACTGATAATTGTAGCCGTTGATACCTGTCTGGTTGGTAAGCGTGGGATAGTAACCGTCGGGGTTGTCCTTGCTCCATACGTTGCCCACCCAGTGGTTGGTCGAGTTCATGTATACCGAACGCATAGGCACGCGCCATATGTCGGCATTGCCGTTACCGTCCATACGCCATACCGTACGCTTGGCGGCGCCCTGAAACACGACATTCAGATCAAAACCATTCCACTCCAGTCCGGCGTTCATAGAGAACTGTATCTTGGGGTCGTTGGTACCGAGGTATACGAGGTCTTTCTCATCGAGGCGCTTGTCGCCGTTGACATCCTCGAAGACATTGTCTCCGACGCGTATGAGGTTGATGTTACCGTCACCCACATAATTGCCCACATAACGGTCCTTGTACAATGCGAGTTCTTTCTCGTTCCGGATCTTGCCGGCATACCTGAAACCGAAGATCGAGTTCAGCGGATAACCCTCGCGGTCGCTGCGCTGTCCGGCCTTTATGGCACCCGAGCCGCCGTTGTCGGTAAGCTCGTTGGTAGCATAGGTGAATGTGCCGCCGACCGAGTAGCTGACCTTACCGATGCGGTCATGCCATGTGATCTGGCCTTCATAACCATTGGCCTTGAACTTACCGCGGTTGCTTGTATCGGCTGCGGCACCGAGAATACCTGGATAGAGCACATCGATAAGCATGTTGTTGTTGCGTTTCCAGAACACCTCGGCCGTACCTGTCAGCCTGTTGCGGAAGAATCCGAAGTCGACACCTATGTTGTAATTATGTATACGCTCCCATGTGCGGTCGAGCGAAACCAGCTTACCGTTGGTATCGATATATGAGATCTTGTCGTTGCCGATCAGCACACCTTCATTGCCCTTGTAGTTGTACAGAGCCACTCCGGCATAGCGGTCGATACCGCCCTGGTTACCCACATTACCGTAAGATGCGCGCAGTTTGAACTCGCTGAGCCATCCGCGTGTCGCCTCCATGAAGCTCTCCTCGGTCAGACGCCATCCTGCCGACACGCCCCAGAAAGCCGCCCAGCGGTTCTCCTTGCTGAACTTCGACGAACCGTCATAACGGAACTGACCTTCGAGCAGATACTTACTCCTGTAATCATAGTTAGCACGGCCGTAATAGGACATGATAGCCTCCTGCCAGTTGTTGCCGCCTGTGGTAATCTCACCGGCACCGTTAATGACGTCAAGCGCCCCCTGTATATCCTTAGCAGTCGTCGAGACATAATTGTATTCCTTCAGGTTATACTGCCAGCCGGCCATGAGTTTGAGATTATGCACATCCCTGAATGTACGGTTCCAGTCGAAATAGGCCTGTACCGAGTAGAAGTCGGTGCGTCCGCTCGATTTGGTGTACTGGCTGTCGGCCTGAGTCGGTTTGGTAAGCACCTGCTTGTCGCCCTTGTAGTTATAGAACTCGATAGGCAGATTCTTGATATCCCTCTGTGCTGTCGATGTATTGTAACCGAGCACGAGATGTGCCTTGAGTGTATCCCATATCTTATAGCTGAAATTCTCGCTGATGTTGATTGCCGACACCTTGAGCTTGTTGTCACCGCCGAGCTCGGCATACCAGTTGGGGGTTGTCCATGTGCCCCATGCATAGGGTGTGCCCTTCATGGTCGATGACGGCATGCCAGGCTGCTGGGAGTTGGTATTCAGAGCCGACCCGATCTGTGACGGAGCTACCTGATCCTGACGGTTATAGCTGATCACACTCTCGAGATGGAAATTCTTTGTCAGGTCAAACGAATTGCTCAGACGGAAGTTGTAACGGTTATTATTGTTGTTGCCCCACTTCAGGTTTGAATCGTCATACATGTAACCGAACGACAGACGGAATGTTGCCCCTTCCTTACCGCCGGTGATCGAGAGCTCATGCTGGGTCGACGCGGCTGTTCCCCACATGATGTCGTTCCAGTCGGTATCAAAAAACGGAATGTCGTATGTGTCGGCGAACGCACCGCCGAACGGATTGCCCGAATCCTCCCAGTCAATGAAGTGGTTGCGGTATTGTTTTGCCAGCACCGCATACCGGAGCCATGTATCGTCTACTCCATATCCGTCATTGGTACGGGCCTGATATACTGCGTCACTCCACTCATCGAGGCTCATAAGATGAGGAACAAGGCCGATGAACTTGGCGGTCACCGAGCCCGAATATGTTACTTTCAGTTTGGTATCGTCGGCTTTCTTGGTCGTTACCAGCACAACACCGCCGGCGGCCTTGCTGCCGTAGATTGATGCGGCGGCATCCTTGAGGAAGTTTATCGACTCGATATCGGACGGGTTGATCAGGCGCAGTTCATTTACACTCTCATACTCTATACCGTCAATGATTACAAGCGGCTCGGTATTGTTTTTAGAGAATGCGCCACGCAGCGACATCGACCACGACTCGTCACCGGGGGCAGAGCTCTGTCGCGTGATGATGACACCCGGAACCTGACCCTGAAGAGCCTGGACGGGACTCGAGAGGGTACCTTTGTTTTCAAGCTGTTTTGCTCCCACGGCGGTCACGGCACCGGTCATGGTAGCTTTCTTCTGTGTGCCGTAACCTACGACCACGACCTCCTCGAGCATCTCGGCATTCTCCTGCATGGTGATGTCGATGCGGGTCTTGCCGTCGATAGGCACTTCCTGTGTTCTGAAACCGATGTAGGAAACCACAAGTGTTGTTCCCTGCACATCTTTAAGAGTGAAATTACCGTCAAAGTCGGTTGCCACGGCCTGTGAAGTACCTTTGACCGACACTGTGGCACCTATGAGAGGTTCGCCGGTGGCGTCACACACGGTACCCGAGACAGTCGCACCCACAGGGGCGACGGAAGCGCTCTGAACGGGTTCGGCATACATCGTATACCCCCCCCCCTGGAGCATGGCTGTCGCAACGGCGGCCATTGTCAGCGCGCGTGTGAGCCTTATTCCTTTAGAATTGCGGTTCATGTGATAGGTTGTTTTGGTTAGATTTTAGGTTAATATATTTTTTTTTTATAATTCATGAAAGGAATGGCGGAGGTCCTATATACATTCAGACATCACTTCACGCACCTGCCTGAGACCCATATAATAGTGGTTCTCGACCGTACGGACCGACATACCCAGCCTGTCGGCGATCTCTCTGGCACTCAATTCCTCATAACGTTTCAGCCGATATACAGCGGCACGCTGGCGGGGCAACGAGCTGACGCACTCAGCCTCAAAGCGCTCCAGATCACCGGCGATTACGGAATTTTCCATACTATTGTCGGCGACAGGCATATAATCCTGATAATAACGGTCATACTCTCGACGCACATAGTAACGGCGCAGATAATCGTTGACAAGGTTGCGGGCTATTGTATAGATGAAATTCTCGAGCTGACTCTCGTATATATATCGGGAATATTCGAGCAGACGCATGAAAACCTCCTGTGTGAGGTCACGCGATGTCTCCTCGTCATTGATACGGCACTGAAAAAAGCCGGTGAGACGATCACAATATGTTTCATAGGCGTGAGCTATCAGCTCGTTGGTCGACTTCATGGTCAATGTTTGGTTTAAGGTTACATTTAACGATAGATTCCGGCAATACGCACGGAAAATTTTCCTTTCAGGGTTACGGTTGCAAAATTATATCGTCTCAAAACGCTTGTCAAGAGTTTTTGATGTGTCACGAGTGTCAACCAAGCCAACAATACCGCTTAACCACCATAAAACACTATAGCAGAGATATCTAAGAATTTGAGATAGATATATCACCCAATTATTTGAGACTAAATTTTGTCTGATACAGTTATATCGAAAGATCGGATTTATTTTCACACATACCATCCACATGAAACAAAATGTATAATTTGCGGATAAATATTTAAAATATGGCTTCCCCCTCCGAGAGATATAAGTACATTCAAAGTATATCCCCGTCCACAAAAAAACTCAGAGCACGCAGATCTAAAAAATAGATCTGCATGCTCTGAGTTTTAAAACCCGATAGATTAAAGAGATTTTACTTTATGTCGAAAGCTTTTTTTACCACATCAACGTAATCAAGTTTCTCCCAGGAGAAAAGCTCGACTTCAATTACTTTATCCTCTTCATATTTTGAACTGAAGTGCTTGACGACCTTGCGGGGAGTCCGTCCAAGATGACCATACGTGGCGGTCTCAAGGTAAATAGGGGTACGAAGTCTGAACCGCTGTTCGATGGCATGGGGACGCATGTCGAAAAGTCCGCGTACAATATCGGAAATCTCGGCATCGGTCTTGTCAACCCTTGCACTGCCGTCAGTATTGACATATAGGCTTACCGGTTCGGCCACCCCAATGGCGTAGGCAACCTGTACGAGAGCGCGGTCACACACGCCGGCGGCAACAAGATTCTTGGCAATATGGCGGGCTGCATAAGCGGCCGAACGGTCAACCTTACTGGGGTCCTTTCCGGAAAATGCACCGCCGCCATGGGCGCCCCGTCCCCCGTATGTGTCAACAATAATCTTCCGGCCGGTGAGTCCGGTATCGCCGTGAGGACCTCCGATCACAAACTTGCCTGTGGGATTGACGTGAAGCAGGAAATCATCGCCAAGCAGGTGTCTGAGATTATCGGGAAGAGAAGCTCTGACACGAGGAATAAGCACATTGCGGACATCGTCAGCGATAATGCGCAGCATCTCCCCGTCGGCATCAGCCTGGGAACGACCGGCATCAGGTCTGATGAAATCATCATGCTGGGTCGATAGCACTATAGTGTGAACGCGCACAGGCTTATGGTCTTCGGTATACTCTACTGTCACCTGACTCTTGGAATCGGGACGCAGATAGCTCACACACTCACCGTTATCGTTTATATATGTCATAGCCGAACGGTCGCGGCGTATAGCGGAAAGTTCCTTGAGCAGAGCATGGCTCAGAGTCACGGTAAGGGGCATGTAGACCTGGGTCTCGCTGGTGGCATAGCCGAACATCATACCCTGGTCGCCGGCTCCCTGTTCGGCAGGATCAGTGCGCTCGACACCACGGTTTATATCGGCACTCTGCTCGTGAAGAGCCGAAAGAACACCGCACGCCTCACCGTCAAACTTAAGTTCACTGCGATCATAGCCGATATTCTTGATAACACGACGGGTTACATCCATAAGATCGATATAAGCGCGGCTCTTGACCTCGCCTGCCACCACCACCTGACCGGTTGTCACAAGTGTCTCGCAGGCAACTTTTGACTGCGGATCATGGGCCAGAAACTCGTCGAGAACGGCGTCTGAGATCTGATCGGCCACCTTGTCGGGATGGCCTTCCGATACTGATTCGGATGTGAAAAGATAATTCATAGTGTAACGTTTATATTGTCAGAACAAATCATGCCGACGGCCGTAAAGCAGATACAGTCCTTACAACATCACACACTAACACTACAATCGGAACGGAAGCTCCCCGCCGACGGGGACTTTTCCTTTACTACAGAACTCCGATACAATAACCGGAGATGCAGGAAGCATGCAGTTTTAGCATTTTTTCAAGTGGTTGCAAGCAGCCAAATTTTTCCACTAAGCGCCGAGGCACAAAAAAACTGCCGCAAAGATATGCAATCTCTGCGGCAAATACACAAAATATTATGTTAAAAAACGGTTTTGAAGCGAAGTTATAACGGCACGATCAGCGCAATGACTTGGCTGTCTCTCTCGAAGCCGGAGCCGGAGTACCGTCAAAAAGACGGGTGCGGGCCATCATGCAGGCACCTATAACGCCAGCTTTCTCCTTGAGGCGTGACAGGGATATATTGGTGTCACGGTTCACCATATTGAGCGAGTGCTTACGTACCGAACTGCGTATGGGCTGTACGAGATAATCGCCCGTCTGTGACAATATTCCGCCTATCACGACCTCCTCGGGGTTGAATATATTGATAAGTCCGGCTATATGTTTCCCCAGATTATGCCCCACCTCTTCAAGAAGTTCGATACAAAGGACATCTTCATGATTGATGGCATCTATGATATGACTGAGCGATACCTTGGAGGGATCTTCCCTGACAGCCTGGGAAAGTATCGACATCTCACCCCGGTTCACACGTTCCACAAGCTTGCGGTGTATGGCGATACCCGACGCTTCGGTCTCGAGACACCCCTTCTTACCACAGTGACATATCACCTCGTTGTCATAGCAGGGATAGTGTCCGAACTCACCGGCAAAACCGGAGTTACCCGAATAGTTCCTGCCATCGATAATTATACCGAGCCCAAGTCCCCATGACAGATTAATGAACAATATGTTACGTTTATTACCGATGTTTCCGCACAGATATTCGCCATAGGTCATGGCACGGGAGTCGTTGTCAACGGTCACTTCCAATCCTATGCGGCGGCTTATAATCTGAGCCACAGGCTCCTCGCCAAGATTGAACCAGCTATAGCTGTAACCGGCCTCGGGGTTGACCCGACCTGATATGTTGACATTGATATTAAGTATATGTGTACGGTCCACCTCCACGGAGTTAATAAAATCCTCAATCACACAACAGAGTTTTTCGAGTCCCTCCGCCGAGTTGGAAATAGCGCTCACTACGTTCATACGCTGATCGATGATCTCACCGTTGAAATTCATCAGCGCGATATTGAGCGAACCGAGATTCAGATCCACACCTACAAAGTATCCGGAGTCGGGATTCAGACCATAAAGATGCGGGTGACGCCCTTCGGATGTCTCCAGTTTGCCATAGGTAAGAAGCAGTCCGGTCTCACACATCTCCTCTATGAGCTTCGTTACCGTAGGGATCGAAATATCAAGAGCACGCGACAACTCCGAGATAGTGGAGTTACCGTTATATATATAGTAATTGATTATGCGTTTCTTCAGTATCGCACTCTTGCTACCCGATTCTATCGCTTTCATCAGATCGTAGGCCATGGTATACAATGATAATGATTGGTTATAAAAGTGTATCTTATACAGTCACACCCTACTGGTGTTGCACAAAAATAGCACCTTTTTTCCAAAAAAGCAACTATATTATGAAAATTTTTTAAAAACAACGGCTTTTCTGTGAAATAATCACTATATTTGTCAACCTCTAACAGAAAAGTGTAGAATAAACGTATAAAAATAATCTTACTAATAATGAAACAGATCATTATCCTGCTTGCCTCCATACTGGCAGTTCTACCGCTAAACGCAACCGTGAAGATATGGCATTCGGCCGACACCCTGCCGCTGCTCGGCAAGGGTACAGACCCGGCATCAACAGAAATGCGCTACCAGCGGCTGCCCGACTCGCTGAAGAGCAAGGTAAAACGTGACGCACTCTACTATCTCGGCACCCACTCCGCCGGCATGGCCATACGCTTCGCCACCGATGCTCCTGCAATCGATGCCAGGTGGACCAACATACACAAGGTACTGATGAACCACATGACACCCACCGGTACACGCGGCCTCGACCTTTACACTCTCCTGCCCGACTCCACCTGGACATTTGTGAACACCGCCAGACCCGATCTCTACAACAAGACCACGTCAACCACAATAATAGGAAACATGGATCCGGTAATGCGTGAATATATGCTCTATCTGCCACTGTATGACGGGATAGACAGCCTATACATAGGCATCGACGAGGGATATACCCTCAGACAGCCGTCGATAGCCCTGCCGGAGACCGACAGACCCATAGTGATGTACGGCACGAGCATACTGCAGGGCGGATGTGCCAACCGCCCCGGCATGGCACACACCAATATACTGCGCCGACGGCTCAACCGCGAGACGATCAACTTCGGATTCAGCGGAAACGGACAGCTTGACCTCGAGATAGCCGAAGTACTCGCCGCCATCCCCGACCCGGCCATGTATGTGCTTGACTTTGTACCCAATGTCAGCATAGAACAGATCGACACGCTTATGATACCGTTTGTCGAAATCATAGAGAAAGCCCATCCGGGCATACCGATCCTGTTTGTTGAGGATCCGGTATTTCCCCACACACGCTTCGACCACAGGATAGCCAAAGAGGTCTCAGACAAGAACAGATTCACCCGCGAGAAATATGACCAGCTCACCGCCCGCTATCCCAATCTCTACTTCCTGCCGTCGACCGACATGGTGGGCCATGACCATGAAGCCTATGTCGATGCGATCCACTTCACCGACCTCGGTTTCGTGCGCTACGCTGATCTTTTAGAACCGATACTGCGCCAGATTCTCGGAATGGAATGAAACATAAACAGACCATGCAAAGACTTATCCCACTCACATTCATACTACTTCTGACATGGGCCGGATCAGCGTCCGCCCAGATCAGATGGCACTCGGCCGATACTCTGCCGCTACTCGGCAAGGCTGCAGACCAGTCTTCCACAACATTACGATACCAGCGTCTGCCCGACTCGCTCGAACACCAGGTCAAACGCCCGGCTCTATATGCCAACGGCCGGCACTCATCGGGCATGGCCCTGAGATTCGCCTCCGATGCACCGGATATCCACATAAGGTGGAAATCGGTGATGAACACCATAATGAACATCATGACTCCTACGGCTACACGCGGTCTCGACCTCTACACCATGATGCCCGACTCCTCCTGGACATTCGTCAACACCGCCAGGCCCGATCTATACAACGCCACAACCGAGACCCTCGTAACAGGCAACATGGACGCCGTAAAGCGTGAGTACATGCTGTATCTGTCCCTGTATGACTGTGTCGACAGTCTGTATATAGGCACGCCCGAAGGATATACGGTATCACAGCCCGGCATCAGCCTGCCCCGGGCCTCACGGCCTATCGTATACTATGGTACGAGTCTGGTTCACGGCGGGTGTGTGAACCGTGCCGGTATGTCACACACCAACCAGCTGCGCCGGCGGCTCAACCGGGATATCATCAACCTCGGGTTCGGCGGCAACGGACAGTTAGACCTCGAGATAGCGCATGTCATAGCCGCTACCCCCGATCCATCCCTCGTGATACTTGACTTTGTACCCAACTGCTCGTCGGGACAGATCGATACCCTGATGATACCTTTCACGGAGATCATACGCGAAGCTCATCCCGAAGTACCGATACTGTTCGTCGAGTGTCCCGACCATCCGAGAAACAGATTCGACAACGTGATGCGGCAGGCCACAGCCAGACACAACGCCATTATGCACCGCCGTTATGACGATCTTATATCGCGCGGCATGAAAGGGCTTCACCTGCTCCCGGCCAAAGGTCTGCTCGGCGATGACAACGAACACACGGTCGACGCGCTCCACATGACCGATCTCGGATCAAAGCGCTTCGCCGACTCACTGGAGCCTGTACTTCGCGCCCTGATCGCCGAATAGACGTACACACAATCCGGCATTCCGGCCGTCACCTGCGGGGCCATATCAGGGCCAGAACCAGAACAGCAAGCCATTCAACCACAGCCAGTATATACCCTACCGTAATATTCTCATATACAAAGCTGTTGAAAAAGTTATTCACAGTAAAGACCACCAGCAGCATGACAGACAGACCGATACGTATCGGCAACCACACACGTGTGCCTGCCACAAACAGTATCAGAGCTATTGTCAGCACCAGACTGACAGCAAACCCCGCATACGACATGACGCTGAAGAAATCATCGTCCCACAGCATTGAAAGATCGGCGACATGTGAGATGTAATAATTACGGTAAAACACAAAGGCCACATTCAATACCGACATCCCCACATAGACCCAGCCGCCTACACGTCCCAGTGTACGGACGCCCATACTGCCGCCTTTCACCGTAGCCCAAGCCACAAGGCCAATCGTCGCCAGTTCCGTCAACCAATATACCACCGCTGACAATACTTCACCGGGATGCAGCCATACCGACATAAGGAAAATCAGCTGATATAACAATGTCACACCGGCAAACATAATAAAAAACACGCGTAGACGCGACAATTCAATCTTACCCATTCCTATTATTGATATTGATTAATAATTATGGGGAGTAAATATACAGAGAAACAGAGAGAAAAGCAAATAAATCTGCTTTTCGCCACAGAAACCGCACAAAAATTCACACCATTGTAACACAATACGGTCCCTCATACCCCATATAGACGGGGTATGAGGGACCATCATAATGTCGTCATACCTATTTCACCAGCTTGCCCCAGCAGGTTGTCCTGCCGTCTATGCCGGCGTAGACAATGGTGTGTGTACGCGGACTGGCCTCCCAGTCACACTCACGGGCTACCATAAGTTTCTGAGATCCTATGGTCAGGATGTTTGTCTCAGGGTCGAAACTCCACTCAGCATCCTTCCACTTGCCGTCAAGGACCTTGCCTGCGCCAAGGGTCATGGCTACAGGTTCGTTCTGTATGGCGTAGCTGTATGTCAGGTCGATGTGTTCCCATGTGCCCTGAAGTTCTTCGGCCGATACAGGCACCTGCGGAACGGCTCCGTAACGCTCCGGCAGGACCACAGGCCATCCGTCGGCAGTCCACAGTATACGCCTTACGTGACCGAGCATCACAGCGTTGGCAAACTCGTTGCCGAACGCATCGGACGGCATGCGGCCCTGCGACGCATAATACCAGTTGTCATTGCCGTCATCAAAAACGGCACAGTGCGATATGCCTACCCAGCCCTGATCGCCGCTGAACTTATAGGGGTGAGTCACTATCGGGAATGCATCACCACCGACATCTGTCACGTCGGTACCATCTATACCGACGTAAGGACCCGTAACCGATGTGGAACGTACCACACGGGTATTATAGGGCACATCAAGACCGTCATAGGCGAGGAACAGGTAATAATACCCGTTGCGATATACAATCTCGGGACCTTCCGATGCCTGCCAGCGGTTGCCGGCCTGCCGGGTATATATGCATGTACCGTAGCCGGCGATATCGGCGGCCGAGTCTCCCCACGGATTACCGGGAGCGTTCTTCGGCATACCGGTAGCCGGATCGACCTCCAGCGCCGCGATTCCCGAGTGCCATGAACCGTATACCAGCCAGTGCTCTCCCCCGGGCGTTATCACATATGACGGATCGATGGCATTGAAACGGTAGTAGGCGTTAGCCCAGTCGTCGGCACAGAACCAGCCGGTACCGCGGTCTGACGACGAACATATGACAAAGCCCTTGTCGGTCCACTCGTTCGATGCCGGATCGGTGGTCTCCATCATACCTATGAAAGCACGTTCGGCCCACGCGCCGCAACCGTTCCTCTCACCCTCCTCGATAGGGAATGCCGGGACGAGCGAGTAATACATACGGTATGTCCCGTTCCCCAGATTACGTACCACGGGAGCCCAGTACCCGCACCTGTCGTCGGTGATATCGATCTCGGGCAGTCCCAGCGCGGCGCGGTATTCATTGCACTTCACGGTCACCCAGGCCGGGATCTGCTTCATTGTCGCCCCGAGATATTCCCAGTTCACGAGATCTCTGGAACGTCGTCCATGGAAGT
Source organism: uncultured Muribaculaceae bacterium (assembly GCA_910584665.1). GTDB lineage: Bacteria > Bacteroidota > Bacteroidia > Bacteroidales > Muribaculaceae > JAAVFS01. Next base: position 38,485 of record CAJUBL010000007.1, read on the forward strand.
GTCCGTACCCCGCATGAACGTTACCATATGAAGCATCGGTCTGATACATATAATAGTAGTCGTCATCGGCCAGCATGACCGTCGGGTCATGGACATTGGCAAGGTTCCAGGCGGCACGCTGATCCCAGCCGGCAATGTCGATATAGTAGTCGGGATATTTCGGGGCCTCATAGGCGGCAAGTTCCTCGGCCGCATTACCCTCGCCGGTAGTGACTGACACAGGCTCGGAGTAGATCACACCGCCGCCATACTCAGACACATAGGCCCGGAATGTATATACACTGTTCACTTTCAGGCCCGAAACCGTAGCCGACAGTCTGTTGCCACCGACAGTACCTGAAACGGCACTGTCATAGATCGTGGGAACTCCGTTTGCCGAGTAACAGAAACCGGCATTGGTGTAACGGGCACCGGCGCGTCCTTCAAAAGTCGCAGACAGGGTCACATAGGTCGAAGCCGATTCATCGACCGACGGTTTCGACACGGTATAGCCGGGGAGATTTCCGGTCACATCGAATGTATCGTCATCGTCACACCCGGTGAACGGCACCGAACCGGCGACAAGCAGCGACAGCATCAATATCTTACTGATTTTCATAGATTCCATTTTTTAATAAGCAATCAGGAAAAAGAGGTTACAGTTCCCAGCCGGGGGTCTGCCGCAGGCCCGCCTTGATACACTCGTTGTGAGGTATGGGGAAATAGTAGTTCTTGGGAGTATTCACAACACGTACCGGATAGGTATCGGCGGGGCCATACTGATATACCTCGGCATCGTCAGGATGGACAGTCACGCCATACAGATTGTAGACCTGCCTGTAGCGCGGCAGTGAGGCTTCGCTCTGGCTCGTCACACCCTCAAACAGCTTCCAGCGGCGCTCGTCGATGAAGCGCTGGTCCTCGAAGCAGAGCTCCACACGGCGCTCGTTGCGTATGCGCTCACGCAGTGCGGCCTGGTCCATTCCCGAGTAAGGAGGCATACCCACACGCGCACGCACCTCGTTGACATACTGATAAGCGTCTCCTGTCGACCCGGCTTCATTCAGAGCCTCAGCCGCGATGAGAAGAATATCGGCATAGCGGAAGATGGGGCAGGCATGACGGAAATCGGTAGGATTGGACCACGACATATTGTTCAGGAACTTCTTGGTATAGTAACCGGTAAGTGTACCGCCATGAATCTGCTTGTAGTCGATACCCTCGCCATAGGTAATGTCGACAGCACGCTCCTCATTGGAGTATGAGTCGCCCCATATCGAGCCGTGGTGCAGGATGGTCTGCTCGAGACGCGGGTCACGGCCGGCATAGGGATTCTGCGGATCATAATCAGGATCCTGATCTATGGGAAGGCCCTTTATGGTCTCATACGAGTCCACCAGATTCTGTGTGGGATTTGTACGTCCCACGGCGTTTGCCGTACCTGAGAAACCGCATGGCGCGAGGAAGAGCTCGATCTCACGTGTAGTCCATACCGAGCGGCTCAGTATGTACTCGGGGTTGAGTACCGGGTTGTCAACAAAGCACTGATAGTAATTGCGGTCGGGATCATTGTCGGGAGTGGTATACAGACGGTATGGATTCGACTGCCTGGCGTTCTCCTTTATGAAGTCGAGAGCGGCATCGGCAGCCTCCTGCCACAACTGTGTATCGCCGGTCGGATTGTACAATGGCGACGCACGCAGTATCAGGGCTTTGGCTTTCAGGGCATAGGCCGCGGCACCGTTGATACGGCCCCAGTTCTCCTCCTCGTTGCTGTAACGGAACGGAAGATCGTTTTTGTAAGTCTCACACTCGTCGGCAATCCACTTCAGCACATCGGCGGCGGCGGTGCGGGGAGGCATAGCCATGCCGGGAGTAAGAATGATCGGAGTGCCGTTCCCGTCCTCGCCCACGACAGGCACATCACCGAACCATGTCACCAGGTCATAATGCAGGATGGTGCGTATGACACGAGTCTCGGCAATCCAGCGGTCATACAGACGGTTGTCGTCACCAGGCTTCCCGGCATTGCCTATTACGTATGGACGGGCATTGAGCAGAAACTGGTTGCAGCCGCGTATGCCGTAGTAGTTGTTGTGCCAATAGTCATTGGCAAACGGATGGTTTGTCGACGGGTAACCGTCAAGAAGAACCAGATTGTACTGGTGTACGTTCCAGAACGACACGCTGTTGTCGGTCATGCAGTCGCGCGAGGCGGCACGGTACTGACCGTTGGTATAACCGGCGAACGCATCAGGGAGGTAGCTGTACAGGCGGGCCTGGAAGCCACGTGTCATGTCATAGTCACCGAACACCACGTCGGCCTGCAATGTCAGGTCGACCTCCTTGTCGAGGTAGTCGCTGCATGACACTCCCGCCAGGGAAAGTGTCATGACTGCGGACAATGCTATCTTATTGAATTTCATATTGATTATTTTTTCATGGTTTAGAAGGAAACATTGACACCAAACGAGAAGATTCTCGTCTTGGGATACCACCACACAAACGATATGGGCTTCTCCGGATCCATACCCTTGGGAAGACTGCTCCAGTTGAACACATTGTAAGCGTTGAAATAGACACGGCAACGGGTCATATAGGCCTTGGCTATGAGTTTCTCAGGGAGCGAGTAACCGAACTCGATATTGCGCAGTGACAGGTAGTTGCCGTTCTTAACCCAGATATCGTTCTTGTATGATCCGTCATAGTGCGAGTCTATGTTGTTGAAACCGCCATACATGGGGCGCGGATAGGTCGCGTTTATATTGCAGGGGTCGGCCGGATTGTCGTTATAATAGCCCCACGCTTTGGTAACCTCATGTGTACCCATGTTTGACCAGCCCGAAAACGAGATCATAGGCGACAGGAACACCTGACGGTTGAGATAGGCCGTAAGAACAGCACGGAGATCAAAACCGGCATACTTTACGCCGACGAGCAGAGATGGGGTGAGGTCGGGAAGCATGGTATACTTTGTAGGCACACGGTCAAGCTCATTGATCTGACGGTCGCCGTTCACATCACGGAATACTGCGGTACCGAGCTGCTGATTACCGGCCGAGTTGACATTATAAGGATACTTCTCGGGGTGATCGATCGCATCCTGATGGCTGGTGGCCACAAGGTTCGGATCAGATGCCCAATGCTCGAACTGATATATGTACCAGCCTCCCACAGGACCACGCTTGTCGCCGTCATAGATATCACCGATATGCTCGTCCCCGCGTATACGGCTGCCGGTCTTGCGCAGCCACTCGGCCAGAGGCTCGGTCTCATCCATCTCGGTAATTCTGTTTGTATTCCATGACAGCAGGCCTTCGATCTGGAACGATACCCTGCCGATTTTCTGCTGTGTACCTACAGTCAGCTCGATACCGCGTGACTCGACCTTGCCATACGAATCCTGCGCGTACCCGATACCGATCATATCGGGGATTGTCGACCGTGACACCAGGATATTGCTGCGCCACTCCTTCCACACATCAAACGATCCGTACAGCTTCCTGTGCCAGAAGTCCCAGTCAAGACCGGCATTGAACATCTTCGAGACTTCCCACTTGCTGTTGGGATTGCCTGCGACATTCTCTATATAACCCGGAACCCACACGGCATTGTAACCGAAACCGTAGCCGCCGTCCTCACGATAGGTCGACTGATATGGGTAACGGCCCGCGCCGGTGGCGTCAAAGCCGGTCTCGCCATAGCTCGCACGCAGTTTCAGCAGATCTATGTTCTCATTGCGCAGGAATTTCTCGTTATTGAGCAACCATCCGGCCGATGCGGCCCAGAATGTTCCCCAACGGCTCCCGGGGTCGAAATTGTCGTTACCCATGCGCGAGATGCTGCCGTTAAGGACATACCGGTTATCGAACACGTAGGTGGCCATCGCATTGTATGATAGCGAACGGTCTGACGAGTACATGGTGTTGTCGGCCGAGTGAGGTCCTACATTAAGACGGCGCATGTATGAGCGTACGAAAGCATGTACATCGATATTGTGCTTGCCGAACACACGGTTATATTTCAGACCGCCGCGCAGATTCAGCGTCCAGGCGTTGTCACGCTCGTTGGCTGTCGGATTGGTCAGTTCTGAATAGGTCGTGGTCTGTGTCAGCGTGAAGTCCTCGATCTTCTGTGCGTTCATGTTCATATAGTCATAGCTATAGGTATTGATGGCATTGCGCTGTGTCGATTCGAAACCGTCATAGGCATCGAAGCTTATCACAGCCTCCACTCCCAGGCCCTTGGCCAGAACACTGAGGTCTCCGTTGATATTCAGCGTCGAATAAAGCTGACGGCGGCGGTTCTTTTCCTGACCCGAGGCGGCAAGCTGGCGGGCCGGGTTGGTTGCCGTGGACGACGAGTAGATATACCCCTGTGGGGTGAACACCGGTTCCATGGGGTTGGCTTCCACTGCTCCGAATGTGGTAAGTCCGAACACACCCTCAGTCGGCTGTATTATATTGTCGATACGTCCGCCGAGATCAAGTCCCACAGTGAGGTATTTGCTGACATTGATATCGAGATTGGTACGGAGGTTCCAGCGGTTAAGCACGTGCTGAGTGTTGAAACGCTCGTTGTAGCTTGTCCACCTGTCGTTCCACATACCCTCCTGGCGCAGGTAAGAAAATGACACATAGTAGCGTGCACGGTTGTTACCGCCCGAAATCTGCAGATTGGTACGCACTACCGGCGATGTCTCGCGGTACAGCTGGTCAAACCAGTTGGTGTTGAAGTAGCGGTAACGGTCCATTCCCTCGAGCTGCTCGCCGGCACATACGCGCCGGTACATCTCTATCTGCTCGGGTGTATACATCGGATCCTGCCCCGAGAGGTAACGCACCTGGTTGCGCGTGAGAGCCATATTATAGGAATTCTGAGTCTCGACTTTGCCCGTAAGTGTCTGGAAACCGACCTCCTGTGTGAAATCTATATTGGTCTTTCCCGACTGGCCGCGCTTGGTGGTGACAAGGATCACACCGTTGGCGCCGCGCATGCCGTATATGGCTGTAGCGGCGGCATCCTTGAGCACGGTCACAGTCTCGATAGGGAAGGCATCGAGGAACGAGATGTCACGTTCCACATTGTCGACTATGATTATAGGGTTACGGGCGTTGCTGTTGAGAGTGCGTATACCGCGCACATACATCGTGGTCTCGGCCCATCCCGGCTCAGAGGCGGCCTCATAGGTAGTGACACCGGTGAGTGTCGAGTTGAAGGCATTCTGAAGCACGGTGACAGGATAACGCTGCAGTTCGCTGCCGGTCACGGTCGATGTCGCCTCGGTAGTGAACTTGTCCTGCTTGGAGCCGAATCCCACCTGGAAAGGATGGGAATGGAGGTCACGGTCTGGCACCAGGGTTATCACAAGCTCCCTGTCAAGGTCCTCGACCGGAACAATGGTCGTGATATAACCTATGCACCGGGTATTCACCTCATCGTCATAGCTGACATCCCTGAGAGTGAAACATCCGTCCTTGTCGCTGAGCACGATGCGGCTCTGCTCGGCCACATTGACTACAGCACCCGGTACGGGAGTGCCGTCGGGATCCACGATACGGCCCCTCAGCTCGCGTGCACCGACAAATGCGGTGCCGGCACATGCCACCAGTGCTGTCGCCAGCAGGCGACGGCCATTGATTGATATATTGTTTATGCTGACTTTCATAATCTTATTTGTGATAATGATTTAAGATACTACCAACCGGGGTTGTTCTCAAGTCCGGTCTTCCACACTTCCTCCTCGGGAATGGGATAAAGATACATGCGGGGTTCAAACACACGTGTCTGGGCTACCTTACGGCTGATTGTCCCGTCGGCGGCTACATTGATACCGTAGATGGGGCGCGACAGAGCCTCAACAGCCACATTCCAGCGGCGCACATCCCACGGACGGTGCTCCTCGAAAGCGAACTCTACAGTGCGCTCCTTGTGTATGAAATTGCGCATGGCATCCTTGTCCCTGAGGTCGGTACGGTCGGCGACATTACCGGTGATACCGGCACGGTGCCGCACGGCGTCGAGCATGTCATATACCTCCTGGCAGGGTCCGTCGATCTCGTTCACAGCCTCAGCTATATTGAGCAGAATCTCGGCGTAACGTATGATTGTCCAGGGACGGCGCGAGGTGCCGCCATGGTTGCTCGACAGGATGGTGGCCGGAATATACTTGCGCATATAGTAGCCTGTCGGTGTGGCATTGGCGTTACCAATGGGGTTGTCGGCCATGCCGGGACGCACATCGATGGTGCTGTTGACACGCATCGTTCCCCAGGGCTGCCCCTGATAAAGGACGGTGCCGGCAAGGCGCGGATCACGATCTGACCACATGTCAGACTCGCTGTAACCGCTGGCCGCATTCACCGCAGGTCCCTCGGCACCGGTGCCGGGATAAACGGGAGCTCCGGTAAGATCATACTCGACAAAAGGCGACGAACCGTCGATCATGTCATACATATCGACAAGATTCTGTGACGGACAGTTACCGCCGCGGCCGCCTTCACCTACAGGGGTGTCGGCTGCGATATTGCTCCAGTTTATATCGCCGTCATTGCGGAAGAATATCGTCTCCCTGTTGTTGCCCGAATATATGGTGAAAAGCAGGGCGTTGACATAGTTGTCGGTACCCGATGCATTCTCGGCGCTGAACAGAGAGAAGTCCGAACCATACCGGGTGATAAAATCACGTGACGCTTCGGCGGCATCCTCCCAGGTGATCCCGCTCTCGGCTGCATAGCGGGGTGAGGCCATGTAAAGCCTGATGCGCGCGGCCAGAGCCGATGCCGCAGGCTGTGACAGGCGTCCGGCACGTGCCGATGCCCAGGCGGTGCTGTAGTCGAGCAGGTCAGGCTCACACTCGGCAAGCTCCTTAAGAATAAAGTCCACCACATACTCCCTGGTTGTAGGACGCTTTGTATAGGGCGTTATCATATCCTCTTCGGGATCGAGCACGTCGGTGATCACCGGTATAGGACCGAAACGCAGGAACATCTCCCAATAGAAGTAAGCGCGGAAGAAACGTGCCTCGGCAGTGAAGATCTTCACATACCCGGCATGCTGCTCGTCAGTATTGCGGGGATTTTTGGGGACGGTATTTATCTTGGCAAGCACCTGATTGCATTTTCTTATGCCACGGTAGCGTGACTCCCAGGTATCTATGAGCTCCGAACTGCCGCCGTTGGCATAGTAGTTGCCTATATTGAATGATGTGCGGGTACCGCCTGTGGCAAATGATGTCTCAGCGAGGTCTGTGGCGGCGTCGAGCCATGACTCGTTGACACGCAGAGCGCCATGACGAAGGAAGTTGTAGGTGTCATAGTGGAATTGCTCGAACATGTTCCAGTCGGCAAATACCTTTTCCTCGGTGAGCTCGTTGCTGGGCTGCTTGTCAAGGAAATCGCTGCACGATGCCAGCGACAGCGATGCGCCGGCCAGCACCGATACCGCGATATATCTGATTGACTTTTTCATATTTCTCATGATGATTAGAATGTTACGTTTACTCCGAAGTTGACCGTCCTGCACAGCGGGTAACGGTTGGAACCGTTGCTCTCGGGATCGGTGAGACCGCCGAGATGATCCCATGTCACGAGGTTGTTGGCATTCACATAGATACGGCACTGGCTCATATAGGCATGCCTTATCCACTTCTCGGGCAGAGTGTACGACAGTTCGATATTCTTCAGACGGCAGAACGATCCGTTCTTGAGGAAGAAAGAGTTCTGACGCTGGTTATGATCACCGTAATTGTCATAATGGAGCAGAGGATACTTTGCATTGGCCAGATTCTGAGCCTCGCTCACTGCCGGATTCCAACGCTCAAGATGATGTTCCTTAACCTTGCCGCCGGCCACAAAGGCATACATTGCCTCGGCATCATAATAACGGCTCACATGGTCCACACCCTGGAACATCACCGAGAATCCTATTCCTTTCCAGCTGGCTCCCAGAGAGACCGCATAGGTGTTCTCGGGCACATCGCTGTAACCGATGAATGTCTCGTCACGGTCATCGATGAAACCGTCGCCGTTCATATCGCGGTATTTCAGGTCACCCACATGTGTGGTCCCGAATGTCGACTGCGGCAGCCTGCCTCCGTCGATATCGGCCTGGGTTATGAAACCGTCGGCTATGAGGCCGAAATACTGGCCGATGGGATGTCCTTCGCGTTTGCGGTAGGCGGTCTTCGATGCCGGCTCGTCCATGCACGTTATCTCGTTCTGCGCATGAGAGAATGTGAGACCTATGTTATAGCTGAAATCCTTACCGATGAAATCATTGTAATGCAGCTCGATCTCATAGCCTTTGTTGGTGGTCTTGCCGAGGTTGCCGGCCGCCGAGGTCACACCGAACCACCACGGACGGGTAAGATACTCGGTGAGGATATCATTGCGCTTCTCATAGAACAGATCGATGTTACCCGACAGGCGGTTGTTCAGGAAACCGAACTCAAGACCCGCATTATACTTGTGGGCACGCTCCCAGGTAACGCCATAGTTGGGATACTGCTGTTCGAATATTCCGGTGACACCCGAGTTGCCGAACATATAATCATTGTCTATCTGCGACCAGCGCTGCTCGTAGAGAAAACGCTGCTGCACACCGGCAATCTGGTAGATATCATTACCTACCTGGCCATAGCTGGCCCTCAGTTTCAGATTGTTGAGCCAGCCTGCGGTGCGGTTCATAAACTCCTCCTGCGTGATACGCCATCCGAGAGAGAACGAGGGGAAGAAACCGTAACGCTTGCCCTTGCGGAAATTCTCAGAGCCATTGTAACCGGCATTGAACTCAAAGAGGTAACGGTTGTCATAGGCATATGTCACACGGCCTACAATACCCTGATAACGTTTGGCCAGGTCGCTCTGACGGCGATAGTCGTTCTGCATATACAGCACCATGGCGGTGACATCGTGGACCTCGCCGAACACACGCTTATAGTTCAGCTGAGCCTCCATGTAAAGTTTATAAAGAGTAAAACTGTCTCGGCCTGACGACAGCTGTGTGTCCTTGTTGAAACGGTTATAGGCATCGACCGATTCATAATTATCACGGTCGTTAAGCTCATAGGTTGCAAAATCCTTGGTATAGTTGGTACGGTGATAGCTCTCGTAGTCAAACGACAGCATGGCTCGGGCGCTCAGGCCGGGAGTGAGCCAGTCCATCTTATAGTCGGCGATGAAGTTGGTCTCGTTGATTGTGTTGACTCCCTTATAATAGCCTCCGTCGGCCAGTGTGGCATACACGTTCTGCTGATATTGCGATGATCCGCCGTAAAGTTTTTTCATCTCGTCGCCGTTCTTAACCTCATAGGCTATGGGAAACAGCCAGCCCGGTGTGTGGTTGAGCTGATAGAACACATTGCTGTAGTCGGATTCCTCACGTGAATTAGGTCCGCGACGCTCCTCGAAACGGGTACCGAAATTAACCGAGAACGTGAGATCCCTGGTAAGGAAGAAGTCGGCGTTGGCACGGAAACCGTAACGTTTGAAGTTGATGCTCGACGAGTTGCCGTAAGGGTCATTGCTCAGATTCCTGAACAGAGACTCCTGATCGTAATACTCAAGCGAAGCATAGTAACGCATGCGCTTAGTACCGCCGCGCACACTCGCATTGTAACGCTGTGACGGAGCCGATGAACGCAGTATCTCGTCATACCAGTCCACATCAGGATAAAGCAGTGCGTCAACACCCGACAGAGTGCCGGCAACCGACTGACGGTACATGTCGATGTCATGGGCCGAATACTGGGACGGGAGTCCGTCATTGGCAAGAGCCTCCTCAAGCAGAGTCACCGACTGATATGAGTCAAGATACGTGTCCTTGCGGGTAGGAGTCTGCCACTGCCAGCTGGCGGTGAGGCTTACCACAGGTTTCTGCTCCTTACCGCGCTTGGTGGTTATGAGCATCACACCGTTCGCACCGCGCACACCATACACGGCTGTCGCCGAGGCATCCTTCAGAACCGAAATTGTCTCGATGTCATCAGGAGCGATCTGCGAGAACGAGCGTTCGATTCCGTCAACAAGGATAAGCGGCTGGGCATCACCGGCAAAAGTGGCACGCCCACGTATGTAGATCGACGCGTCATCGGCACCAGGAGCGCCTGAAGCCTGAGAGGTTATCACACCCGGTATCTTACCCGATATGGCCTGCGACAGGTTGGCCGACGGTGACTGCAGGAGATCCTTGGAGCTTACCTGCGAGATAGCGCCCACCACCGACTCTTTCTTCTGCTGGCCGTAACCGACCACGACAACCTCCTCAAGAGCGGCCGCCGACTCCCTGAGGACCACCTCAATGCTCGTCTTGCCGTCAAGACGCACATCCTGCGGTTCGAAGCCTACATAGCTTACCGAGAGGACAGCGCTCTCCGGATCCTTTATAAATAGTACGAATTCACCGTTAAAATTGGTTGCCGCACCTGTCGAGGTTCCCTTCTCGATAACACTGGCACCGATAAGAGGTTCTCCGGTTGAATCCTTGACAACGCCGGTCACCTGTGTCTGGGATGATGCATACTGCACTCCCAGAAACATTATGAAAGCGGGCAGCAGGAAACGTAACAGTCCGATACGTTTTCCAATGGCTGTACTGCGTTGATTATTCATGATAATATAATGTGATTAAAGGTTTGATTATTTATACACAGGTACATAGGTAAAACACTGTGCCGGTTTCAGTATAAAATGTGAACCGTCGACTATAAGGAACGCCCGTACGGCCTGTGTACCGCCTCCACACTCAGCCCACAGGCTCTCATTATATCCGGTACCGTCGGTTGCCACGGCGTTGCTCGTGTATGTCACTTTATTGCCCGAGCGTTCTATCCTGACATTGACATCGGCTCCCTCCATGTCGGCACGGAATTTGGCCCAGTCGTCACTGCCTACATCGTCATACCCTCCGCCGCTCGTCCAGTTAGCCGCATTATATGCATCACCCCAGCCATAAAGGTCTGAACGTACCACAAAATACTCGGCATAGCCATCTCCGCCACGGTCGGCATCGGTCGACACACATGCACACCAGTTGTTCCAGTTACCGCCGCCGCTCGTGTGATTGACCAGCTGCAGGTTAAGGCTCATACCGGGATTGATCACAAAATAATCGGAAAATGCCGTCCACCAGCCCGATGAATTGTCGGTCGCGCCCACGGTAGCCGATGTTATCTCCACAGGCCAGAAAGCATGTATGCCGTCCCGGTGAAGCTCAAGATAGGAGCCGTCGGTAATAAGGAACGCACGTATCACCTGAGTACCGTCACCGCATACTGCGGTAAACCTCTCGACATATTCAGTACCGCCGGCACATCTCGCCGTGGCTGTGACAAGAACCTGATCGCCCTGACGCTCGATATCTATGACAACCTCCGCACCCTCCATGTCGGCACGGAACTCAGACCACTCGTCATCACTTGCGGGATACCCGGTACTGGTCCAGTTGGCTCCGTTATATGCATCACCCCAGCCATAAAGGTCTGAACGTATGACAAAATACTCGGCATAGCCATCACTGTTACGGTCGGCATCGGTACATACACACAGATTCCAGTTGTTCCAGTTACCGCCTCCGCTCGTATGGTTAGTGAAACTCAGACGCATGTTAGCGTCGGCCGGAATGCGGTAATAGTTTGAGAAGTGTGTCCACCACGCCCCTGAACAGTCCTGCAGTCCTACAGTGAGAACAGGAGTCTCGGTACAGTAGTCGAACGAACCGAAATCCACACCGCCTGGACCTCCGCTTTCTCCGGGCAGACGGGGACGCTGTATTTCTTTGTCAGTCAACTGATTGCGATACAGCTTCAGATCATCGATCATCCATGGAGCGGTATCTGCGTCACCACCACGTCCTATATATAATGTAGATACATTATTCATGAAGTCCACAATCTTCGAGCAGTCAAAATCATCGACTTTTTTATCGGCCTTACGCTCTCCGTCCACATAGAGGCCATAACCGTCATTACGCACTGTAAGAGCTACATAATGCCACTCTCCGGGAGTGATATAGCCGCTTTTGTATTCGGCCGGACTGTTCTCACTCCACTCCCCGTCAACATTGCGGTAATTCAGCCAGCCGTTGGCAGTGATGTAAAAACGCCCGGAGGCATTGTCATTCTCAAATGCAATCAGAGCCCCCTCAAGATCCTGCGGGAGCGCCGTCCCGGTCTCTTCATCGGTAACTACAGGCTGGTTCATCCAGAAAGTGATGGAAGCACCGTTCTGGACCGTAACCTGCTTCAACGGATTGTTCAGTATTACATAGCCGTTGTCGAGCGAAAGTACCTTACCCTTCGTTCCGTCTTCGACTATCATGGGAATTTCTCCACCATCATTGATTCCGGTCTTGAAAAGCAACGGATCGAGAACATCGTCATCAAACGTGTACTCGGCCACATTCTCCAGTTTGGGATAGATCTGCCCGGCCGCCGGTGGATCGGCCTCACCCCAGTCCTGACAGGATGAACTCACCGCCATAGCAGACAATACTGCTACGAAACACATCCATTTCTTAGTCTTCATGTGAATTATTTAAGGTTAGTTTATTGATTGATTTCTAAAAATCAAATGAATCATAGGCTGTCCGGCTATCGGAAAAGAATCCTAAGCCAGACAACGCAAAATTACACGGTCCCCCGCGCGCGATGGTGGATATTCGGTCATTTGTGGTGGATTTTTTACATGTCCGCCACAATGAATATACATGTCAGCTGTTCAGCATAGCGCTCGGTGTGACATTATACTGTCTGGTAAAGCATCTGGTAAAATACTTCGAATCATTGAAACCCACCTCGTAGGCTATCTCGCTTATGTTCATAGCACGTGTCTCTCGGTTCCGCAATATCAGCTCGCGGGCCATATTAAGTCTGTAATTCCTCACAAGCTGTCCCGCGCTCTGCCCCATCAGGCTCTGCAGCTTCTTGTTAAGCAGACTGCGGCTTATACCCAGCGACTCGGCAAAATCCCCCACTTCGAAGTAGGAATTCTTGTAGTTGTTCCTCACCGTTTCCATAACATGGTCCATGAACTTCTTGTCACGCGACTCGCCGGCAATCTCGAGCGTCGTGACATCCATACTCTCGGCGAAATTGTGCTGCAGACGGCGGCGTGTACGCAGTATCCCCTCAATACGCGCCAGAAGCACTCTCTCCTCGAACGGCTTCAGCAGGTAATCGTCGACACCTATACGGTAGCTGTCTATACGCGACTCGGTCGACGTCTTGGCTGTGAGCATAATAAACGGAATATGGCTTATGGCAAAATTCTCCTTCACACGCCGCGACAGCTCCATACCGTCCATCACGGGCATCATGATATCACTCACGATCAGGTCGACAGGCGTCGCGAGAAGCCGGTCGAGTGCCTCGGCGCCATCTGGCGCCTCGATTATATTATAGGTATCACTGAGAATCGACGTTATGAATTTTCTCATATCCTCGTTGTCCTCAACAACGAGGATAGTCGGGCGGTCTCCACCCGACTCGCCGGCATATGCCGGCTCGGCCCCGGTCTCAGCCGCCGTAATCTCGGACATAACACTCTCCGAGACCGTCGTCACCGGAAGCACTACCCTGAAAGTACATCCTCCGCCACGGTTGTTACGGGCCGTGATAGTTCCGCCATATACCTCGGCTATACTGCGGCACACATATAATCCTATACCGCTGTCACCGGCACCCGAGAAGGGATATTTCAGCTTGCTGTCACCCTGATAGAACCGGTCAAACACCCGCTCGAGATCGGCGTCTGCAATACCGCTGCCGGTATCGCTCACCCCTATATACAGCGACCCTTCCGTTCCGTCATCCATGCCGTCGGGGAGATAATCACAGGCGGCCGCATAAAGGGTGACGCGACCGCCGTCAGGAGTGTATTTGACTGCATTGGAGACAAGATTGACAATGATCTTGCGCAACGACTCGCTGTCAAACGCAAACTCGTCACGCCAGAGCCGCATCAGACACCTCAGTTCTATATTCCGGTCAGCGGCGACCGACATGAATGGCGTCATTACCTCCTTTACAAAAAGCCTGAAGTTGCCACGCGTTATCATGAGCTCCATCTTGCCCGACTCTATCTTGCGGAAGTCCATAAGCTGGTTCACAAGCGTAAGCAGATACTTGGAATTCCGTTCCACAAGCTGCAGCTGCTCTATCACCTTGGGGTTGGTGCTGAGTTTCAGAGCACGCTCTATAGGACCTATGATAAGGGTGATAGGAGTGCGGAACTCATGGGTGATATTTGTAAAAAACGACAGGCGGTCCACTGTCATCTCCTGTACCTGACGGTTCATCTCGGTAAGACGCTGCTTCTGCCGGTTTATCTCCTCGTTCTGAGCCACGAGCCGATCATTACGGTCGGCCAGTTCGTCGGCACGGCGCTCCACAAGCGCTTTCTGCTCGGCCAGCTGGGCCGTACTCTTCTCGATCTGTTTCCTGAGTTCACGACGTTGCCTCTTGAGCCCGGAGACCCTGCGTTTATAAAAAAAGGCGGCGGCCGCTACAAGTACAATTATCACAAGTGAGATAAACCACGGCGACTTGTAGAAATAAGGCCGCACCACGACATTCAGCTCAGTCACCGGAACATCCGGATCGCTTCCTCCTGCCATATATTTGACCTGCAGAACATAGTCTCCGGGAGACAGATTGGTATAACTTGCCCACCGGCGGTCAGGAGATACCGTGATCCACTCCTTGTCGAATCCGATGAGCCTGTAACAATATACCGCATTATCGTTACGGCCGAAGTCCAGGGCCGAGAACTCGACAAGCAGCGAACGGTCGCGCTCATGGACAGTTATACGGTCACTATAGGCGATATCACAGTCCGTTACCGTACTCCCGGCCGGATTGACCACATTGTTTCCTACAAGAAGACGGGTGAAGACTACCGGATTTCGGGAGACACGGATCTCTTCATTGTCAGGCTCGATCTCCGCTATACCGCACGTAGACCCGAACAGCAGCCGTCCGTCCGATGTACGGTAAGCCGCGTTCCAGTAAAACTGATTGCAAGGTAATCCGTCGGCCGCACTGTAATTCATAAAAGTTTCACTTACGGGATTGAAACACGAAAGCCCATTGATCGTAGCGACCCACAGATGTCCTGTGCCATCAACGGTGACACCCTTGACAATATTGTTGCTGAGCCCGTCCGAAACGGTGTAAACCCTATACACGTACTCTCCGCTTCCATCACGCTCTCCACGGTAAATACCATGGCCGTTTGTACCTATCCACATTATACCGTCGGGTGTCTGGCAGAAACAGGTGGGCTTCTCTGACACCTCCGACATCGAATCATCAAGCCGGTAACGGAGATAACGGTACGGAAACGTCCCGTCAGGCCGACGCCTGTCAATATCGATTATCGTAAGACCGTCGGCACTGCCAAGCCACAACTGCCTCTCATCATCGATAAACGAACCTATGTAACCGAAAGCACGGTAATCGGCTCCCGGCAGCAGTGCCGGCCGTAACAGGCCCGAATCAGGATCATAGCACAGAACTCCCGCATTAGAGCCTACAAACATACGACCGGTAACAGTGTCATGACACAACACTCCGATATATGACATGTTAAGACCCGGCAGACAGTCGGTGGAAAGCCTCCTTACCCGCCGGTATGGCCTGCGGGCCGTGATGACATCTATGCCTCCGCCCCAGGTCCCGACCCAGAGATTGCCGTCTCCGTCAAACGAAAGGGCACTCACCGAGTTATGACTTATAATGCCGTCCGACATGGTGATATGCCCGAATCCCTCCTGTCCGGGCCGTCTCACGTCAAGGCCCCCCTCGACCGTTCCGATCCATAGCGTTCCGTCAGGAGATTCAATGATCGAATTGACCGGATTATCGGAGATAGATCCGGCATCATTGGGGTTATGCACAATACTGTTGACATGAAGCCTCCTGGGTGACAGCACATTCACACCACCGCCTTCTGTACCGATGAAGATCTCATCCCCGTCAGCAAGCATCATGTTCACAAACCGGCTGCTGATATCATGATCACGGCCGCATGTACGCTCGAAGTCATCATTTATAGGATTATACACACACAGCCCCTTCAGTGTCGAGAGTATCAGACGGCCTTCCCCGGTGACTGCGATATCGGTCAGATAGTTCTGGGGAAGAGAATGGTCGTCCGCCTCACTGCTGAGATAATGCTTCACCATACCGCTGGCAGGATCATACCGGAACAGTCCGTGATCGGTCGATATCCACACCTGACCATCCGTCTCGACAAAGTCACTGAAATATTCCACTTCGGCGAGATCGCTCAGTGCTGATGACACCGGTATGGTCTTCAGTGTGCCGTCGGGCCACACTTTCACCCTGTACACGGTGTTGCCGACAGGCAGCCACACCTCGCCACCGATCTCACGCACCACGATTCCCTGGTAAAAAGCCCCCGGTACCGGTATGGAGGATATCGAAGTGACTGTTCCGTCAGCGTCAAACGCAAGGCGGTCGACCTGTTGGGGTCCGCTCACCCACAGACTTCCGTGCGAGTCAAAGAACAGATTGGATGTCCCGCGGTCTGTGACAGAATCGAGCTTACCGGTAATATCTGCCACCCGTATTACAGATAGCGTCGGAAGATCGATCACATCTATGCCTCCCTCGCCGGCAACCCACAGCCGTCCATGAACATCCTCGACGACAGATTTCACGAAGTTACTCTTGATATGGCGGTTAACACTGGTATCGTCAAAATTGACAAAGTCATAGCCGTCAAAACGCGACAGACCGCCTCCGGCAAGCGCCACCCACAGAAATCCCTTGCTGTCCCTGCAGATATCATCCACATGATTGCATGGTAAACCGTCATCCATCGTGTAACAGGCAATATTGTAACTGTCCGGAAAACGAGATGAAGAGACAGCGCCTCCGGTAGTGGAGACAACCGCAAGAACAAAGATGGCGATAATGAATGATATATTCCGTGACATAGGTATTGATAAGGCGTCTGTATCTTTCGGTTAGAGACACCAAATTTAGTTCATTATATCGTAAATCACAACAATTTTATCTGTCAGAATGGTGAATACAACCCAAATAGCATCTTTTACACCATTATTCACGATTTGTCCTCCTTTCGTTATAAAATAAATGTATATCTTTACAGAAATTTGTTCTTCATTATCTCATACCATGATTCCAAGAACCCTATCGTTCACTTTATCTGTTATTGTCGGCATATCGACAGCCTGCGCCGGTGTATTCGGGCCGGTCAATGCTCCGAATCCATGGGCCGACGACTATTCCGGTATATCATCACTTGCAGACTACCGCAGCTGGGGCACATACAATGTCCATGATCCTTCATGTATAAAAGCCGGAGAATATTATTATATGTATTCGACCGACGCCATATACTTCAATCCGGCCGACCGGAACAGACACGGCCGGCATACGGAAGTAAAGACCGGCAATATACAGGTGCGGCGCTCGCGTGATCTTGTAAACTGGGAGTATCTCGGCTGGGCGTTCGACTCCATACCGCCGGAACCGGCCGCGTGGGTACGCGACAACAACAACGGACATGGCCCGGGCAATCTATGGGCCCCGTATATATTGAAAGCAGGTGACATATACCGGCTCTACTACTGTGCATCAGCCTTCGGAAAACCCACATCGGCTATCGCCCTGGCCGAATCATCATCACCCGAGGGCCCATGGATCCAGAAAGGATGTGTCGTCAGGACAAACAGCTCGACCCCGATGAATGCCATCGATCCGAGTGTCATCATCACTCCAGACGGACGGCACTGGATGCACTACGGATCTTTTTTCGGCGGCCTCTACTGTGTGGAACTCGATCCCGCCACAGGGCTCACAAAGAAACCCGGCGATCTGGGACATCTGGCCGCCCGCCGGGCCAACTGGCGTGTAGACAATCTCGAGGCTCCGGAAATATACTATAACAGAGATCTCGGGACATATTATCTCTTCGGCAGTTACGAACCGCTCATGACAACCTATAATATACGCGTATGCCGCAGCGGCAGGGCCGAGGGGCCTTTCATAGATTTCCACGGCAGGGAGATGCGTGATACAACCGACAACTTCCCCATACTCACAGCGCCTTATAAATTCAGCGGCCATGACGGATGGGCCGGAACCGCCCATTGCGGTGTTTTCGACGATGGCAACGGACGCGTGTTCATGGTCCACCAGGGCCGTCTGGCTCCACGCAATGAAATGATGGACCTGCACCTCAGACAGGTATTCTTCACCACCGACGGCTGGCCAGTGGTCTCGCCCCAGCGTTATGCCGGAACTCCCGAACGCCGTTTTCAACCGGCCGACCTCGCAGGGGTATGGGAGATCATACGCGTCGACAACCCGAAGAGCGACCGGAGCCTCGACGCCGGACAGGTTCTATGGGGCGAAGGTGGTCTCAGAAACGATGAGTCCAGCATAAGCCGCACATGTGCCGTCTATCCCGACGGATACCTCACCGTTGCCGGCAGTCACGGCTCCTGGAGTTTCGATCCCGACAGGCAGCTCATGACAATGAAAATCGGTGACGAGACAATCACCGACCTGATAGTACACGCCGGACACGACTGGGAACGTCAGACCGACACTGTCCTCCTCACAGGACTCGACTCCGGAGGCCGCTCCATATGGGCCAAACGTGTAAGATAGGCATATAACCATTCACTATAAACAATTCACATCACTTACCTATGAAATTATTTCCCATTGCAGCCACAATGCTGCTCTCGGCAGGATTATCGGCCTCAGCCGCTACAGACAAAGCTGTCGTGACACTGAACGACAGCCCGTTTGCAACCGACACCATCATGCCCGAGATATACGGACAGTTCGCCGAACACCTCGGCACATGTATATACGGAGGCCTGTGGGTAGGACCCGACTCACCGATACCCAATACCGACGGATACCGTAACGATGTCCTCGATGCGCTGCGCGACCTCAAGGTACCGGTACTGCGCTGGCCCGGCGGCTGTTTCGCCGACGAATACCACTGGATGGACGGTATCGGCCCCAAGGAAAACCGCCCGCGCATGGTCAACAACAACTGGGGAGGAACCGTCGAGGACAACTCGTTCGGAACCCACGAGTTCTTCAACCTCTGTGAACTGCTCGGCTGCGAACCTTATCTCAGCGGCAATGTCGGTTCGGGTACCGTCGAGGAACTGGCCAGATGGGTTGAATACATAACTGCCAAAGACGGCCCTATGGCAGCACTGCGCAAACAGAACGGACGTCAGGAACCATGGAAACTGAAATACCTCGGCGTAGGCAACGAATCATGGGGATGCGGAGGCGACATGCTGGCGCCATACTACGCAGATCTCTTCCGCCGTTACAGCGTCTATTGCCGCAATTTTGACGGAAACCGCCTCTACAGAATCGCCTCCGGCGCCAGCGACTATGACTACAGCTGGACCGAGACGCTGATGAAGAAAATCGGTCACAGGATGAATGCCATATCCCTACACTACTATACCTGCCGCTCGTGGACCGGACCCAAAGGATACGCCCTTGACTTCACCCCCGACCAGTATTACTGGACCATCGGAAAATGCCTCGAGATAGAGGATGTAGTAAAACGCCACGCAGCCATAATGGACGTATACGACCCCGACAGACATGTGGCGCTGCTCGTCGACGAATGGGGTACATGGTGGGACGAAGAACCAGGAACTGTCAAAGGACACCTGTACCAGCAGAACACCATGCGCGACGCCATGGTAGCGGCACTGTCACTCAACGTTTTCCATAAGTTCACCAACCGTGTCAGAATGACCAATATCGCACAGATTGCCAACGTATTACAGTCTATGGTACTCACCAGAGGCGACCAGATGGTACTCACCCCCACCTATTACGTATTCAGAATGTATGTACCTCACCAGGGTGCCCGCGTCATCCCCTGTCACATCAGTAGCAAAACAATGGAAGCAGATAACGAGCGCTCGGCAAGCAAACGTAAGTTCCAGACAATCAGCGCCACAGCCTCAGAGAAAGACGGTATGATGACAATCTCGCTTACTAATGTAGATCTGGAGAACGGATGCGAGGTAACAGTCGAACTCGGCAACACAGACAGGAAGCACGTGACAGGACAGATACTTACAGCTAAGAACATATCCGACTACAACGACTTCGGAAAAACCGAGATGATATCTCCCCGTGCATTCAGCAACGCCCGTCTGTCAGGCAACACCCTCACTGTAAAGATGCCTGCCAAGTCAATCATCACCCTGACTCTTAAATAAAAACACACCGACACAGTTTAGTCAGACAGGCGTCCTGTCCGGGACGCCTGTCTGTTACCGTAATAAGACATAGAGACATATGGATATTTAGAGATGAGCGGATAGTCACCAGCCTTAGGATCTGAACGGTTGAACAGGGCGCGGTCATTGAAGAGCATGCGGGCTTCGCTTATGGCCAGCGGCTGTCCGGTCGGAGCGTATACGACCGTTCCTATCCCCCGGGCGCTGTCGCTGTACAGGGCTCCGTCGGCATCGTATGTATAGTCGGACCTGTCTCCGGCGAAATCAGATGATGATTCCAGAATCACGGGGTCCGCGTCATCCTGTATACGTATGATCCGGTTGCCGTCGTATGAATACGTCAGCGCCTTAATGGCTGACGTACAACATGCCAGCACCGGAAGTACCACAAATCGGAGAGGCAGAGGGAGGAGTTTCATGGCCGGGAGAGATTAGCGTGACAATTATTTGGATTTCACCCGCAATTTACTACACTTTTTCACTCTTTCCAATTTTTTTCGCTGAAATAATAAAAAATCACCGGAACAGATTGTATTTTCATCAATTCACAACATTTAGGCAACTGTCCAAAATGTATCCCATCCTAAATACTTATAATTTATTCTCCGGTAATTTTTGGGATTTTATGACGGAATAATATTATCTTTGTGCTGAATGAAATAATGAACTGATTTAAACTTATTACAAATTAACATTCAGAGGCTGTTTTCGAAATCAGTCCAATAATCACATAGGAAATATGAGAACCAAATATAATCGTGTGCTTCTGAAACTGAGCGGAGAATCGCTCATGGGACACCAGGGGTACGGTATCGACAGCGAGCGTCTGGCTCAGTATGCTACGCAGATAACCGAGATAGCTCGTGCAGGCGTGCAGGTCGCTATCGTCATTGGCGGAGGAAATATATTCCGTGGTCTTCAGGGCGCCGCCAAAGGTTTTGACCGCGTCAAGGGTGACCAGATGGGAATGCTCGCCACAGTCATCAACTCGCTGGCTCTCAGCTCGGCGCTTGATGCAGCCGGACAGCCGGCCCGTGTCTTCACCGCCATCAATATGTTCCCCATAGGTGAGCATTACAGCAAGTGGAAGGCCATCGAGGCCATGAATGACGGCATGGTTGCAATCATTGCAGGCGGGACAGGCAATCCGTTCTTTACCACCGATACCGGCTCGGCGCTGCGTGGCATCGAGGTCGAGGCCGATGTCATGCTCAAAGGTACCCGCGTTGACGGAATCTATACTGCCGATCCCGAGAAAGATCCTACGGCAACAAAGTTCAGCGAGATAACCTACGACGAGGTCTACACGCGCGGACTCAAGGTAATGGACCTCACCGCAACGGCATTGTGCAAGGAGAACCACCTGCCCATTGTTGTATTTGACATGGACACACCAGGCAATCTGGCTAAGGTAATAGCCGGCGATCCGATCGGCACTCTGGTTTACTGAAACACCCTCTAATTTATCACTATAAATATGGAAGTAAAAGACTATCTCAATCCGGCCGAAGAAAAAATGGAGATGGCCGTGATCTATCTTGAGGAAACACTCCAGCGCATCCGCGCCGGCAAAGCCAACCCCAAACTCCTCGACGCCATACGTGTCGAATATTATGGCAGCACGGCACCCATCGGTAACGTCGCCAACATATCTGTTCCCGATGCACGTACCATCGCCATCACACCATGGGAGAAGTCGATGTTCAAGGAGATCGAGAAAGCGATCATAAACTCCGATTTAGGTATCACTCCCGAGAATAACGGCGAGGTTATACGCCTGTCCATACCGCCGTTGACCGAGGACCGCCGCAAACAGCTCGTAAAGCAGTCAAAGGCCGAGGCGGAGACTGCCAAGGTATCGGTGCGCAATGCCCGGCGTGATGCCATTGAGGGCCTCAAAAAAGCCATAAAGCAAGGTATGAGTGAGGATGTCGAGAAAGACGCCGAGGTTCAGGTTCAGAAACTGCACGACAAGTATCTGAAAAAGATCGACGACCTTTTCGCCGCCAAAGAAAAGGAGATCCTCACCGTCTGATACAACACCCGATCCTTGCTTTTCACGATATACCAATGCAAACCGTACTGTTCCATTCAACCATATTCGGTCCCATACATTCGCGTCGTCTCGGAACTTCGCTCGGTGTGAATCTCATGCCGAGCGACGGCAAGGTATGCACTTTTGACTGCCTGTATTGTGAAGCCGGCTTTAACGCACAAGGCCCCGGGCACACAGGTCTCCCTTCCCGTCAGGAGGTAAGACGGTTGCTCGAAGAGAAACTCGCCGGCATGCATGAGGCCGGAGACCCGCTCGATGTCATCACATTCTCCGGCAACGGCGAGCCTACGCTGCACCCGGACTTTGACAGTATTATCGACGACACTCTGGCTCTGCGGGACATGTACTATCCTGATGCCAGGGTCAGTGTCCTCTCCAACTCCACGTGTCTCGACCGTCCGAGCGTCGTCGGGGCTCTGAGACGCGTTGATAACAATATACTCAAACTCGACTCGGCCATTGATTCCACGATAAAGCTTCTTGACCGCCCTACTCGTCAGTCATTCACTGCCGCCGGCGTCATAGGTCAGCTGAGTCAGTTCGGGCAGGACTGCATTATCCAGACAATGATACTGCGCGGAACACATGACGGACATATGATCGACAACACAACCCCGGCTGAGATCGAAGCGCTCATCAGAGCCTATCTGGCTATAGGTCCGTCCGAAGTCATGCTATACTCAATTGACCGTAAGACTCCTGCCGAGCATCTTGTGAAAGTACCGCGCGAGGAGCTTGAACTGATTGCCGGACAGGTACGGGCCGCCGGAATAAAAGTACTCGTATCATGACACCGGAACCGGTCAGTCCCGGCGACAGGATAGCTATAGTCTCACCGGCATCGGTCATTGATCCCGGACTTGTCAGAGGCGCGGTCTCGACATTGGACAGCCTCGGCTACGAGCCTGTTGTCATGCCACATGCATTGGGACGTAACGGCTCTTTCAGCGGCACCGCCGACGAGCGGTTCCGGGACCTCGCCGACGCACTCACCGACACATCGGTACGGGCTATACTATGCAGCCGAGGGGGATATGGAGCCGTACATCTGCTTGAACGTCTCGAACCTCTTGTAGCCCGCTCAGCCTGCAATCCGAAGTGGCTGATAGGTTTCAGCGATATTTCAGCCCTCCATGCCCTCTGGTACCGTCACGGCATCCCTTCACTACACGCCTCTATGGCGCGTCAGTTCGCCACAGGGCCAGACGACCGCCCTATGCAGACCCTCATCGCCATGATGCAGGGATCCCCGTTCACTCTCGGCTGGACCAACAATACTGACATACCTAACCGTCCGGGCACGGTGACCGCGACACTGACCGGCGGGAACCTCGCTGTGCTCGATGCTCTTGTATCCACACCCTATGACACACTGAAGCCCGGCAACATCCTCTTCATCGAGGACATCGCCGAGCCCGTATACAAAATTGAGCGTATGCTCTACCGCCTTATCCTGTCAGGTGTGCTCGAACGCATTGCCGGCCTTGTCGTAGGCCGGTTCACCGAATACCGTCCCGACCCCAATCATTCATCAATGGAAGCAATGATAAGGGAAACTGTTGACCGGTACAGTTTCCCCGTTGCCTTCGACGCCCCCATAGGCCACATCGGTCCAGACAACATGCCGGTCATGCATGGAGCCACCGTCACCATGACAGTCACAGAGAATCATTGCGTTCTTCGATAATGAAGTATAAATGCGGTGATTGAAATCAAGAGTAATACAATATTCTTCAATAATGTTCCTGAGGGTGAGAATTCAAGTATTTCACCGAAGCATCCGCATGATCTTATGGGAGTGTATTCATCTAAGTAATTTATTGCTGTCAATGTTGTAAATGACATCAGCAACATTAATGAGGCTGATAATGATATTATAGGCTTGATATTAAAAATCAATAATATACTTAAGATGGTTTCAATTACAATAATAGCATAAGCTATATATTGGATGGTTATGTAGCTCAGACACCAATTCCAGTAATCGGAAAACTGATTGACTATGTCAATAAATGCATCTATACTTATTATTTTTGACAATGCAGACCCTAAAAATACCACTCCGATTGTAATATTAAGTATGTATATGCATTTAGACATAACTTTTCTCTCTGATAGTAAAATCACATAGTTTTAAATGTTTTGTATGTCAACTCTCTGACTTTATCGTTTTCAATTGGATTCCCAAATATCATTGTCTGCCCATTTTTATCTAAAATGAATGTAGTAAAAACAGAAGACTTCTTTATTATTGGATTTCTTGCTACAAACAGATCGTCACTATCGGCATACATTATCAATTCAGATGACCTCAGATGTAGTAGTTTTTTTAACTTGTCTTGCTCGGTCTGGGAGTCTGTGGATACAATAAAGCATATTATAAAATCAGGGTGCAACTTTTTTATATTGTTCAAAAACTCTTCCCAGATAATCAGTTTAGAAGACAAACAGGCCGAACACTGTAGAGAATCTATATAGACAATCTGTATACGCGAGTTCGGGATAAAAACATAAGAATTTAACACCATTGCTAAGGACACGAAT
>CAJUBL010000008.1 GCA_910584665.1 uncultured Muribaculaceae bacterium
CGGACTGTTTGCCGACTACGAGTATATATCAGAATCCGTGATAGCCCGACGTGCCGGGCTGAGCGAACAGACCACCTACGAGGCTCTTCTACAGCTGTCACGTCTGCATATAATACACTACGTACCGCGCACAAATAATCCCATGATGCTGCTTACAGCCTCCAGAGTAGACGGCAGACATGTCATAATACCCATAAGTATTTATGAAGAACGGCGTGAAGGCATGAAACGTCGCCTTGACGCCATGGCACATTTCGCATTCAACGACAGCAGTTGCCGCGTCAACGGCCTGCTCAGATACTTCGGTGAAGAACCGGCTGAGCCTTGCGGCAAATGTGACTACTGCCGTACCATGAGACGCAACAGACACCGCAGCGAGGGAAAGGCCGTGGAAGCCGTCAGGACCGTGCTCATGATCGAATCGCCAATAGAAATAAACCGTCTGATAGCCCACACCAACCGACCTCCCTCCGATGTTATGACGGCCCTGCGTGAATTATGCGACGAAGGGCTTGCCTCCATGAAAAACGGCTACGTAACTCTTCTTCCAAAGTAAGAGATTACCGTCTTCCTTTCGGTAATTATCATCTGGAGAAACGCAACTGGCTTTTATGCAGGGGAAACAACAAGGTCATTATATCTCCTTCAATTACTGCGCCGGACTCGTCTCGCAACACCGACTTATCGGCATTATACCACTCCAGACGATAACGTCCTACAAATCCTGTAGGTATCATACGTGCTTTGATCATGCCTGGCTTCCATCCGTCGGCATTAACTTTCGCACCGTCAAGATACAGCAGAAGGAATCCGTTACTGTCATCCGGATCCTGTATGCCTACCAGCGTATAATACCCACCCGGACGGGCATAGTCCGTATTATTGTCGCGGTCAAGATACCGCCACACTCCAAACGGAGCCTTTAAATCAGTATTACAGGCCAATTCCAGCTCCCGTCCGTCAAGCCCCGAGTCAAGTACAGGCTCGCGCTCACATTCAATAGCCATGAAAGCCAGTTCCATCCTATCTTTCGATCCTATAGACACAATGTCGACAGGAGCTGAGAGACTTATACTGCCGACATAGTTCATGACATCATTTCCCACATAAACCCGAGCCTCACCGTGAGTATTAATTTCCACCACAATATAGTTGTCTCCCTTATACAGACTGACATCCTCCGTAAGTCTGACCGGCTCAGACGTTACTCCGGTAACCGACAGATAGCGTATGTCGGCAAAATCACCGAGATCGGTATTTCCCCATCCGACGGTCACCACCCGCCGAGTACCGTCGGCCAGCATCAGGATCAGATCCCACGAGTACCTGTCAGCACCCCGCCTGTCGGACGGCCCTTTCATAGAAACACAAGCTTCAAGCCCAACATGCGAATAATCACGTGGCAATGACCACAACATGGCCGAATCCACTATTACCTGATTCTCGGTCCACTGACGCGAGATACGGGCCTGTACTGTAAACCAGACCATGAATATGAATATGAAAAACACCTTTCTCATATCCCCGCCAAGGCTTTCACCCTATCGACAAACTCCACCGAATCCATATCCCACGGGAGCCATTCTATATGTAACCCGCGACGCTCCATCCCTCTGAACCACGTCATCTGACGCTTGGCAAACTGATGGATGGCCGTCTCAAGCGACGTAAACATTTCCTGACGCGAGAGCCTGCCTAAGACATGTAGTGTAAGATACTTGTACTCCAGACCATAGTATATCAGATCATCAGGACTTACTCCCTTATCGATGAGATCTCTGACCTCATCGATCATACCGGAGTCAAGTCGGGATACCAATCGCTCGGTTATGCGCCGGCGACGTTCCTCACGATCTATTTCCACTCCTACTATAACAGCGTCACTACGTTTATGAGGCCTGGAGGCGAGAGCCTCATCGGGGTGCTCACGATAATACATCTCGATTTCAATAGCCCGTATAGCCCGTTTCACAGTATCAACATCTGTAATATTGTGCATCCGTTTCATTGACGCGAGAATTCCGGTAAGTTCAGCAAGCGACTTTCCTTCAAGCGACTGCCGCAGTTCTGTATTCTCAGGTACTGCCGGGAGCACGATACCGTTTACGAGTGCCTCTACATACATACCGGTGCCACCACACACTACAGGTCTGTGCCCGCGTTCTGTGATGACTCCGATAGCATTGCGGGCATCACGCAGATATGTAAAAAGATTGAGACGTGTTCCTGCCGGAGCGACGTCTATCATATGATAAGGTATCTGACCATACTCTTCAAGGTCCTTCCCGGTACCGAGATCCATGCCCCGATAAAGCTGACGGGAGTCGGCACTTACAATCTCACCGCCGACAGCACGGGCAACATCGACAGCACGGCGCGTCTTTCCTGATGCGGTGGGACCGGTAATGACTATTAACGGTTGTGATCTCATTGTATGGAAGGTGATGTAATACGGCTCAGGAAACGACGCAGACGAAAGAACGGTTTATCCGCGTTCAGTCTGGAAACTCTCAGCCACCTGTTGTCGGAGTAGTCCACATCCCAGTTGCCGATGTCACACAAACGGTATGTAGGCCGGTAATTCCTGATCTTATACCTTCGGTTTCCGTCTATATCATACGTCTTCCAGGCCATGGCGACAGTATAGATGTGAACCAGCTCGGCCGACAGTTCGGCCGACAGACGGTGGGAATAATCCAGCCTCCTGAGTTCGTCAAGAGTAAACCATTGGCCGGCACCGATACGGGATTCCGTCACAAGCTCCCTGTCATCAAGTACACACAGATAGTGAAACATATTACTGTCCATACTATGTCCCAGGCCGTCAAACAGATAACGCAACGTTTTTATGCCTTTTAAGATACCGGTATACTCCATGAACCGCTGACGCGCATTCTCGATATCGACCTCTATGGCATACGGGACACGCAATCTCACCGGAGTATCGTAGAAAGGATCCATTCCTCTCACAATATCCAGCTGACGTGACACCAGATACAATGAGTCACCGGCTATTATTATATAGCGCATTATAGTGGAACGGTGAGGACTGACAAGCATCTCCGGATCATTCTGGCTATAAAAAGCCCATAGGGAGAAGCATCTGAATCCGAGATACATCAGAGACAATGCATAGACAATAACCGGCATCCAGATGAAGAAAAAACGGTCGGGCTTGTTCAATGACACCGATGTAAAACTGAAGAACGTATAACACCACGCAGCAACAGCGACAGACAGAGAAAGATAAAAGAGCAGACGAGTCTGGTACCGGGTCTCCTGCCATACCATCCTCTGGACCAGACTCACATCGCTACGCCCAGTTCCGGTTCTGAAAAACCGTCCGTGTCCCAGCCGCCTCAGTATAAAGAGTCCGGATACAAAAGCCATAACGGGCGACACCGACAGCACAACTATATATGGGAGCTCATCATTGACAGGCTCGCCGGCGAGTTCGTAGATATCGGTGATATGTACAGTAATATTGAATGCTGTCATCAGCAATCCCACAATCACAAGCGATACAGCCACTATATATGGTATGGCAAGGCCCTGATTAGACCGGTTGCGTCGGTTATATATCATCACCGCGAGCATCGCGGCAAATGAAAAAGCCACATATGGCAGAAAATGGCGTGATACCACCGGAGAGAGCATCACCAGTAGCGAAACCAGTCCCACCGACACTGTCCAGTGTCGCCATGTTGCCATGATGTAACTTGATATGACGTTGCCCTTAGCCATTTTTAATCAACACTTAAGAATCTATAATCACATATTGTTCCGGAAAAAGCGCAACATGTTGGTGTAGACCAGCGATCGTGAGTTACATCCGTAGATCGAATGGTTCATATTCGGGAACAAAAGCATGTCACACAGTTTGCCGGATAACTGCAGATGAGATATATACTCAATCGTATTGCTTACGTGTACATTGTCATCGGCAGTACCCGACATTATTAACAATCGGGAAGCCAGATTGGATGTATGGGAGAGCGGAGCCGAGTTGATATATCCATCAATATTAGCCTGAGGTGTATTCATATAGCGTTCAGCATACACTGTATCATAATAGCGCCAGTCTGTGACCGGAGCCACAGCTACGGCAGCTGCAAAGGGTGTATTGTCAGCCTGAGCACACATCAGAGTCTCGTACCCGCCATAACTCCATCCTGCTACACCTATACGCTTCGGGTCGACATATGGAAGAGTGGCAAGATAGCGTGCGGCATTAGTCTGGTCAATGGTTTCATAATGTCCCAGATTGCAATATACCACATCCTGAAAAGCACGTCCCCGGCCTCCGGTACCGCGGCCGTCCACACACACCACGATGAATCCGGATTCGGCCGCAGCCTGTTGCCAGTCAATGCTCCATCTATCAAGAACCTCCTGCGATCCGGGACCGTTGTACAGCCACATTATCACAGGATAGCGACGTGATGGCTGGAAATCGGCCGGCCTGACCATATATGCATTAAGGTCCACACCGTCACTGTTGATGGTAATAAACTCTCGACGTGGAGCCGACTCGAATCTGGAAGCCAGCTCACTGTTCTCGGCCAGAGTGCGTACCTCCTTGAGTCTGTTGTTATAAAGCTTATAGACCGGAGCGGAAACGGTACTGCTATATGACATAGTAAAGAAATTCATAGCCGGAGCAAACGACAGCGAAGTCGTACCGCGTGCTTCACCGACAACAGTCTCGACTCCCTTGCGGTCCACACGGGTCACAGTACGGCACGTGGCGCTCTCACGGGTCGACTGATAATAGATATTTCCCAACGGATCGACACCATAATAGGCTGTCACATCCCAGTCGCCACGCGTAAGCTGAGCCTGCAGCTGGCCGGTAAACGAAAAACGGTACAGATGGGTATAGCCTGAACGGGCAGAGAACATGACAAACGAATTGGCCTCAATCTTCATGTCTTCGTACGTAGCCGGATCTATCCATGTCTCCGACTCCTCGACAAGAATGGATTTAACCACAGTAGAACGTGGATTAGCGGAGAAAATCTCCATACGGTTCTGCTCGCGGTTGAGAGTAGTCACCAGCAGATTGCCTGTAGGGACAAACTGTATACGCGGAATATATTCAATACCCGGAGCAGACAGAGCCAACGGTTTTGTCTTCCTTGTATCAATGTCATAGCTATGAACCGATACTACCGAGTTAGGCTGTCCCGCAACAGGATATTTATAGCTGTAAGAACCGGGATACAGCGCATACTCGTCCATAGGATCACAAGCGCCCTGATACAGAGGGAAACTATACATCGGTACATCTTTCTCATTGTATTTGATATAGCAGAGCATATCGCTCCCGGGCGCCCACGACATCGATACGGCTGTAGAGAACTCCTCTTCGTAAGTCCAGTCGGGTATACCGTTGATCACGGAGTTGCGTTCACCATCATCAGTTACCGCCACCTCACTGTTGTAGTCCAGTTTCCTGAGATATATGTTGTTTTCGGCAACAAAAGCCACCATACGGTTATTAGGAGAGAAAATCGGCGACATCTGACGCGCATGCTCCACCGACAACGGCAACAGAATATTACGTCTGATATTATATACGTAATATTCGGCCGTAAATGAACGGCGGTAGACAGCCTGACGATTACGCCATACAAGCATCATCGATGCGTCGGGACTCAATTTAAAACCCTCGATGGAAGCGATTCTGGTCTCACGTGTGTCGCTGAGATCAAGCACCACACCGGTTTCCTTACCCGTAGCAGTATCGTAAGAGGTGATCCGTGTACCCTTGTCGGTAATCTTAAGGTAGCTCAGTCCATCGGGCATGTATGTCATCGAACCGGGACTACGTGCAACGTTGGAAGGTGAGATATACTTTGCCACTGTCTCAACCTGTATTTCATTACGGTCAAGGGCTTTTACAACCGGAACGGCACCAAGAAAGGCCGCAACAATCAATATACTGAAGATCCTATTCATATCATTTACTATAATTTGTGGAGAGAAGTTACCAAAGTG
The DNA here is from genome assembly GCA_910584665.1 of uncultured Muribaculaceae bacterium. Classification (GTDB taxonomy): domain Bacteria; phylum Bacteroidota; class Bacteroidia; order Bacteroidales; family Muribaculaceae; genus JAAVFS01. Next base: position 6,001 of record CAJUBL010000008.1, read on the forward strand.
ACATCTGGGCAGAGTTTTCAGGCGGAGACTTGCGAGGAGGCTCCTGATAGCCGAACTCCGAGTCTGACACACCCGAAGTCTTGGCTGAGGTACCCTCCGGGGGGGTAGCCACAAGCCAGTCGGTGTTATCCAGATCTTCGTCTATAGCCGAAATCTTAGGCACAGTACGACGCCTGGCGTGCATCTTATCCTTCCCTGATACCGACAATTGCTGTTTAAGACGTTCGATGTCCTCCCGAAGAGATTTCTCGCTCTCGGCCTGGGCAAGAAGATTGGTCTCAATAGTCTTACGCAACGAGTTCTCTTCTGCCTCAAGTGCATTGATGCGGTCATCACGACGTCTCACTTCGACCGTAAGTTCGGATATCTGTGTATTCTTTTTGGATATGGTCTCCTGTATACGTTCCACCTCATCCTGTATAGACGAAGCGATCTCAAGATTAGCCAGGGCCTCATCAAGCCGGGACTGAGTGTCATCGGCCTGCCGTACTGCATCCTTCAGCTGCTCCCGCAATCCCTCGATCTCTGCATCTCGTTGCTGTACCTCCCTGGCCATCGTTGCCGCACGCGTGTTAAGATCGTTGAGCATCACATCTGTCATTTCCGTCTTTACCCTGAGAGCCTCAAGCTGTTCGCCGAGATCACGTCCCGAAGCCTCGAGAGCGGTATTTTGCGACATCAGATCAGAACACTGCGTCCTGAGAGCGTCATTATCGGATGACAATGTCGCCGCACATTCACGAGACTCGTCTAACAGGCGCTGCAGTTCAGCCAGACGGGTTTCGTAGGTCGACACATCCGGTATCTCGACACCATCATTGAGCATATTGCTCACACGCAGCTTGTTCACAAGACTTCTCGTCTCCAGTTCATACTGGTCCTTCTCGGCTTCGAGATCAGCTACCTGCGACTCAAGATCATGAATACGCTCGTTGAGAGCACGCTTCTGGCGTTCGGCGCTCAATAGCTGCCTGCCCTTGTCGGTTTCATTCTCTTCAAGCGACTTAAGACGCATCCGGGAAGCTTCCAGTTCACTGTTGAGCTTCACCCGGTCACGCTCCCAGCGACGATTGCACTGATCCTGTACTCTGGCCTGCAACGAAGCGAGAAACAGTCTCACGTCCCCGTCAAGAGCTTCAAGCAGGTGACGGCGCTGGCTCTCGGCGTTGGCCCCTGTTCCAATAAACGACGGCATAGCTCGGTTGAATTCCTCGACAACCGTATTGAATATCGAATCGACCGGTACCTGAGGTAACAAATCCATATCGTCATCATCAGCCGGAGTCTCCACAGCAGGCCCGCCTGAATAGTCCTGTCCTTTTTCAGATACACTGTTACGTAAACGGGGCTGTACGGTGGCATCTATAGCGAATGTATCCTCATCATCGTCATAATCATTCCCTCCGAATCCGAAAGCCTGTTTGATTTTTGAAAATAAACCCATTTTCTTGATAGTATCGTTGATTTAAGTTTGTTATCAGTTTTTCTTTACCACACCTATACCTTTACGGCCATTGATTCCAATCTGTAATGGCCGGTCAAATTGTACCACCCTTATGAATTCCGTCTCATATACGGCTGGCATGGCATCAAGATAATCGATATCATAGACTCCATCGTGGCTGAACGGATTGATTGTGAAATATCCGACGCCAAAAGAAGTGAGATTCTGGAAGAAGTGTGTACCCTGGCTCGGCTCGATTCGGTAGTTTGAGAGCGACGATTCCACAATAAGCCTGGCCGCTGAGATATCCGGCCATTTTACCGGAATGCCGAGAGCGGTATCACTCGACCCCCATCGACCCGGACCAATGAGTATGTAACCCACATTTCCGGCTACCATACGGCGGTTGAGACTCTCGATCTCACGGGCTATACGCGAGTTATTGGACGACGAGAAGTTGGCCGGCTTCACATACACTATTGTATCAATAGTGTCTATATTGCCATGCCCCAGAGCAGTGTTGCTCTTGAGCAGCAACTGGTCGTCCGGAATACACAGAAGAGTATCATCCACCATATCCTTACGGTCGATAATAGGACGTATCTGCAACCAGTATATATGCCCTTTCATACCTCCGGTCTCAGGATCAATGACTCCGGCAAACTCAATCTCGACCGGACGCTGCATCTCATCCTGTCCATTGACCAGCATAAAGTCAATCGCCTTAGCCATCGGAAATACGCCGTGTGAAAGGATGTTGGCAAATGTAACCACCTTACGTCCGGGGCCGGTATGGGTATCCCTTATCACCTGATCATTGACATCAAAGGTAGATACCATGTATTTCAATGCGGTTGTGGCTGCAAAATCCTGCACACGCTTCTTCACGATATTGAAGCCGTCATCAACCTTGACATCCTGTATAGCCCTGCTCATGTCAAGGGTATACAGACGCGTCTGTGTATCACGTAAGGCAAGATCAAGTGTCGATGTCTGCAATACCTTGTCGGGATGACGCGGACTGAAACGCAGGCTCAGACCGCCATCCACAATATACTTACCCAAGCCTATGGCGATTTCGGCCACACCATCTTCCGGTTTCTCCTCACCCAAAGGATAATAGTTGAGCGAACGCCCCACTCCGGAGAACGATGGAAAATAAAAGTCTCCATACTGTCGGCCGACAACCTCCTGTATTATCACTGCCATCTTCTCCTGGTCTATGACATTGCTCGTAGCTGTCATATAAGCCTTGCTGTCTGCATAAAATACCGAAGCATATACTCCCTTTATAGCTTCGGTGAGCTGTCTGAGCATAACTTTCCGGTCTGCCACATTGGGTATCATATACGTTGCATATATACCGGCAAACGGCTGGTAATGGGAATCCTCGAGCAGACTCGAAGACCTGACAGCCAGAGGTTTGTCCACAACTTCGAAGAGTGCCATAAAATCCTCTATAAGACGATCTGGCAATCTGGCTTCGAGAAAAGCCTGCAGTATGACACTGTCCGGGACATCGCTCAGAGCTATGGGATACAGGTCGTTGGATGACATGAACTCATCAAAGATATCGGTGCAGAGCACTACCGTACGGGGTATAGATATAGATACTCCGTCAAAGTTGTCACACACCGGATTCTTCTTGATTATCGAGTCGATAAACGCCAGACCGCGTCCTTTTCCGCCGAGGGACCCCTGCCCTATCCTGGCGAAGTTGCTGTAGTGGTCGAAACGGTCCTTCTGGAACACAGCCACCACACCACGGTTCTTCATCTTACGGTATTTGACAATCAGATCAAAAATGAGCTGACGCGTTGCAGGCATTTCCTCGACAGACAGAGACCGGTGTATCTTGATGATCTCGGCTATCGGGAACATAGCCCTGCTATATAGCCATCGCGATATGTCATTGCGGGAGGTGTGATAGAACAGAGCTTCGGCCGGAATATCAAAGATCGACTTCTGCATGTCTTTAAGCGACGACAGCCGCCCTATCTCAGCTCCTGTGGCCGGATCACGTATTATGAAGTCACCGAAACCGAAGTTGTCCATGATCGCTTTCCCGAGATCAAGAGGAAGCTTCTTTGAGTTCTTGTCTATAAATACATTACCCATATCTATGACTCTGGGACCGTTGGCGGTCTCTGTAGACTCCACAATGATGGGCAGATAAGGATCAAGACTGTTGAGATATGCCGCAAGCCTGAGTCCGGCCTCGGGATCCTTGATTCCGTCCCGCCTGAACGATACATCAGTGATCACGCCCAGCATGTTGCTGCCATACTTTGCATACATAGCTACAGCCTCTTCATAGTCACGTGCAAGAATCACTTTCGGACGACCACGCATCCTCAGCATCTGCTCGTGCTCGTTCAGAGCCTCGGTCGAAAAGTCCATCGACTGCTTGAGCAGGAACTTGTATATATGAGGCAAAACCGAAGAATAGAACCTTACAGAATCCTCCACGAGCATTATCGTCTGCACTCCGACATCAAGGACATCGTTATCAGCATTCATCTTATCCTCGAGAAGCTTTATGATAGCCAGTAACAGATCGACATTGCCCAACCAGCTGAATACATAGTCTACAGCCGACAGATCCTCGTGGGCAAGTCTGCGCGATACCTCCTTGGAGAACGGAGTCAGAACCACTATAGGTATGTCCGGATAATACCCCTTGATATCGCGTGCCCCGATAAATGTCTCACTTATATCACTGCCCGGCATAGCGATGATAAGATCAAAGTGTTTCTGTCCCAAAGCCTCCAGAGCTTCCCTTATGTGTGATACACGGGTCACACGGGGCGGCGAACTGAGGTTAAGTGCGACATACTCAAAATACAGCTGTTCCTCGACACGGCCGTCTTCCTCCATCATAAAGGCATCGTAGGGCGATGCGACCAGCAACACATTGAATATGCGTCGTTGCATCAGGTTCTGAAATGCGGTATCCTTCAGATATAGTTGACTTAGCGCTTCCTCGTTCATATACAATATGTTAAGCCCCCATGTAAAATCAAGGCACAAGTTGTGGTCCAAAGTTAGTAATAATCATTGGAATATCACTAACCAATGCCTTGAAAAATCACTCTGATACAATCTCAGAGGCAGCTTTCATTTCAGCGTATTCCTCCCAATCGGGATCGTTTTCAGTATATATCGTCAACGGCAATATTTCAAAACCGGAAAGCGCCTCGTTGAATTTGCGTCCGAATATGTGAGTACTCAACGTGTAAAACACCCAGTTGCGCTCTCCGTCACCGGTATAGACACCGGTAAGAACAGCCACCGGATCCTTGATGAAGACTTGCTGAAGAGCATCCTGAACCTGCTCCATCAATGTGGAAACTGCCAGATCCGGCATTCCGCCTGGATCGGAATCATAACGCCATGTTACCTCAACGCGAATACTGAATCTGGGGTTATTCCTGAATTCATCCACATCTCTGCGGCCGGTGACCATCACCAGTCTGCCATCCTCACTCTCGGTGGGTGCTGTCCACCAGTCTCCTTTCTCTATCATGATATAATTTTAAATTAATCAGCATTTTTATCTGAACCCTGGCTATACATCATATCTATTCATAAATATACCTGATACACCCATGAATCACTCACCTCGCCAGACTGAAACACACTCTCACAAAGGTAAAAAACTTTTTTGACTTTGGGTTATTAAAAATTTGGGTATTCGCGAATCAATGCTTAAATTTGTCTTCTCAAACACTTGAAATTACAAATTATAAGTAACTCAGATATGGAAGTAACAGGAAAGATTATCGTTGCCCTTCCCGAAGTATCGGGCACATCAAAGGCAGGCAACCAGTGGAAAAAACGCGAATATGTTCTCGAGACATTAGATAACTACCCCTCTAAAATATTTTTCGATTTCTTCGGTGACCGTGCTGACCAGTACCCACTGTCAGTAGGCGACGAAATAAAACTCAGCTTTGACATAGAGAGCCGCGAGTACAATGGCCGGTGGTTTACATCCATACGTGGCTGGAAAGCCGAGAAGACACAGGGTACCGCTCCTGTTGCAAACTCTCCTGCCGCCGATCCGTTCGCCGCGGCTTCCGCCACACCCACGTTCACACCAGCCCCAACCGATTCAAACGACGATCTCCCGTTCTAAAAGATTTCGGTCTGCAAGACAAAACAAGCCATGCACCTCTAAAGGTAGGCATGGCTTTATTTTTATCCGGATAAAAAACTGCACTCCAAAAGTTTTCATATAACTTTCAGAGTGCAGTTAATCTTAGTTTTTATCAAAATCACTCCGCTGGATCCATGATGATCACACGATAATTACCCGATGCATTAAGGGCTTTCATGTAATCCTGTACATCCTGTACGGTAATACTGTTAAGAACATCAATAACACCGTTGAATGTGTCAACATTATTGATAAGTGTAGCGCTGATGGCATTCAGCCAGGGACGATTGAGCTCAACTTCCTCCTTTGCATTCTTTACCATGTATTCTACAACCTTGGAGAGCTCCTCGGATGTGACATCTGATTCCATGGCCTTAAATTCCCTGGCGATGAAATCAAGTACTTCCGACTTCAGCTCAGGTTTCATCGGGAATGATGTCTGCATAATGGTATTCGGTCTGTTAATGCGGCCCAGACTTCCCTGAGCGCCGATAGAGTATACAGCCCCCATCTCTTCACGCACAGTCTCGAGCAGACGTTTACTCATTATCTGTCCGGCAATCGAGGCAACCTTCTGCGACTTGGCCGAATAAGGTATATCGGCACTGGCAAGAATCGCCACCCATGTCTGGGGAGTTTCCATCGCAGTGGTGAAGTTGTCGGTCTTGGTACCACCGTTCATAGCAAGGGCGGGATTAAGCACAATCCCGTTCACAGCTTTTGACGGATCGGCGGGCAGTGTGGCAATATACTGCTCGATCAGCGGACGCAGTGTATCCATATCAACACTGCCGACAAAGATAAATGTATAGTCAGCCGCATTGGCGGTAAACTCATGGACCATCTTCACAATCTCATCCCGCTTTGCAGCATTGATTATCTCGTTGTTGATAACCTGCTGACGGGGATTATTGTAAAGCGCGCCAGTAAGATCACGCTGGAATATGAACTGAGGATTTTTCTCCTGATTAGCAAGAACACCCACAAGCATCTTCTGCAAAGCCTCATACTCGGCCGGATCGATAGTCAGGTTGGTAAATGTCATGTAGATGAGCTCCATGAGCGTAGGCAGGTCCTTGACGGTGGAGTTACCGTTGACGTCACGTGTGTAGTCGTCGACCGACAGCGACACACCACACTGTTTGCCGGCCAGATACTTGTCAAGATCCTTATTGGTATATGTGCCCAGGCCTCGTGAACTCAGAGCATAAGGCATGAATATCAACTCGTTAGCATAACTATCGGCAATATCGGACGAACCACCCTTTGCAGTCGCATTGAACAAAATCTCGTCGGCCTTGAAGGCTGTCGGTTTAACTATTACCCTGACTCCGTTTGAAAGTGTAAGTTCGGTAGCACCCCACTGGTCGATAGCCTTCTCTGCCACAATCTTGCCGGGAGCGGGAAGTTTCTCTATAAGAGGCTCACTCTTGACCTCATCAACAAACGGAGCGATATCCTCGGCATCGACCTTTGCTATAACCTCAGCAATCTCGGCATCGGTAGGAACATGGATACCTTCGGCATCAGGCAGAAGGGCAATAAATACACGATTGTCGGGAGTTATAAGCTGAGCCAGCGTCTGGTTTATGGCCTCTACCGGTATCTGACTGGCAAGCATGTTCATAAGCTGATACTTGCTCTCAATACCCGGAATGGGATCATTGTCAATGAAATGACGTACATACTCCTTGACATAAGTCCCGCTCTGACGCTTATTGCGTTCGTTATAGGCTTTCTCCAGACGAGACAGGTATTCACTGCGTGCCCTATCATACTCTGAGTGGGTGAAACCACCGCGCTGCGCACGCAACAGCTCGCGATAGACCGATTCAAAAGCAGGACGGATGTCATTATCCTTACCTACTGCTACAATCGTAAACGCATCCTTGGTCTTGGCAACAAGGAACTCACCATAGCTGGCACCGGCCTGGGCGAAAGGAGTCGACGGATCTGACATCATATCACTAAGACGGTTGTTGAGCATGGCGGTCATCATACTTGTAAGATAATTGACAGCCAGATATGAGATATCACCTTTAAGCGAATCAGGGAAAGCATCGGTCTTGAACATCATCTCGGCGATCTGCACAGTCTGTTCCTTATCCTTACCTATGGCATAGATGGTACCTGATGTATCGGGTACATCCAGATATACACGCTCCTTGGCGTTATCCGGCATCCTGATAGGTGAGAACAGTTCCTTTATCTTATTCTCTATGCGGTCCACATCAATATCACCTACAACAATGATTCCCTGCTGATCAGGACGATACCATGTCTCATAGTAATCCCTGAGAGTCTGAGGATCAAAATTATCCACAACTTCCATAGTACCTATTGGAAGACGATAGCCGTATTTAGAACCGGGATAGATCTTCGGAAGCAGATTCTCTATTATACGCTGTTGCCCCACGGTTGTACGACGCCACTCCTCGTGTATGACCCCGCGCTCCTTGTTTATTTCTTCGGTATCCAGCAGAAGAGCGTCAGCCCAGTCATGAAGAATGAGCAGACATGAGTCCTGCACACTCTCACGGTCAGTGGGTACATTGGAGATGTTATACACCGTCTCATCTATCGATGTATAGGCATTAAGATTATATCCGAACTTCACACCAACCGACTCAAGCCAGCTTATAAGCGAGTTCCCGGGGAAATTTTCAGTGCCGTTGAAGCACATGTGTTCCAGAAAATGAGCCAGACCGCGCTGGTTATCCTCTTCCAGTGCCGATCCGACCTTTTGGGCAATGTAGAAGTCAGCCTGCCCCTTAGGAGTCTCATTATGTCGTATGTAATAAGTCATACCGTTAGGAAGATGACCTATACGCACCTCGGGATCGACAGGCAGAGGCATCTGAGCCTGTGCAGACATACCCAGCATAAACAGTCCGCTGAGGACCATCAGAGCTTTAATTTTAAATTTCTTCATGTTTATAGTTGTAAAATATAGTGTTTAGATTGATCGTACAAGTGATGAATGCTTCCGTTTATATCAGGTTAGACGCGATGATCTCAAAAAAGTTTCATCATCATGTCAAAAAAATACAAGGCTGTGTTGCCCTTACGGTCAGCACAGCCTTGATCTGTAAGAAGTCTCTTCCTGTCAGCACCACTCGTAACCGCGTAATATACCACGCTTAGACGCACGTGCGAAGTCAAGTATCTGGTCACGGACCTCGCTTTGGGGTATCTCAGCTTCAATACGCTCTATCGCATCGCTCACATTGAGCTGTGACAGATATAGATAACGGTATATTTCCTGTATGGCATTGATATCCTCCGGAGAGAAATTCCGGCGACGCAAACCCACAATATTAATACCTGTGTAGGCGATCGGATCACGCGCAGCCTTTACGAAAGGCGGTATATCCTTATTGATCTTCGAACCTCCCTGAATCATCACATGAGGTCCGATATGACTGAACTGATGAATCAACGTGCCGCCTCCAATCACAGCAAGATCATCGATGATCACCTCGCCGGCTACCTGTGTGGCATTGGATATAATCACATAGTTACCTATAACACAGTCATGAGCCACATGACTGTAAGCCATTATAAGACAATTACTGCCTATTACCGTCTTGCCTTTCGATGCTGTACCTCGGTTAACCGTAACACATTCACGCAAAGTCGTGTTATCGCCAACTATAGCCAAAGTCTCTTCACCCTTGAACTTAAGATCCTGAGGAATTCCGGAAATAACCGCACCCGGGAAAACACGGCAGTTACGCCCAATGCGGGCTCCGTCAAGTATCGTAGCGTTATTCATTATGACCGTACCATCGCCTATCTCAACGTCGCGGGCCACAACAGCAAAAGGGCCTATCTCAACGTTGTTGCCAATTCTGGCTTCAGGATGTACTACTGCCAGTTGATGTATCATGTTATATCAGTTTGTTATATTTTTAAGGGAGAAATATTTATATCAGGCGTATTATCGGCAATTATTTATTCTTGACTATCTGAGCCATGAACTCACATTCGGTGACAATCTTCTCACCAACGAAAGCATATCCTTTCATCATGGCACAGCCACGACGCATCGGGGTCATAAACGAGACATGAAATATCAGGGTATCGCCAGGAACAACTTTCTGACGGAATTTCACATTGTCGATCTTCATAAAATAGGTTGAATAACGCTCCGGATCCGGTACGGAATCAAGAACAAGAAGACCTCCGGTCTGGGCCATAGCCTCGATCTGCAGGACACCCGGCATAACGGGTTCCTGAGGAAAATGCCCCAGAAAGAATGGCTCGTCGACTGTCACATTCTTAACGCCCACTATATAGTTATCACCCTTGTCGATTATCTTATCAACCATAGAGAACGGATAACGGTGAGGTAAAAGCTCGCGGATACGGTTTATATCCATGACAGGAGCAACCGACGGGTTGTATAACGGTGCCTGTAGATCCTGACGCTTGATATCCTTACGAATTTTCTTAGCCAGAGCTGTATTGAGCGAGTGACCAGGCCGTGTTGCGATAACCCGGCCCTTGATAGGACGTCCTGCCAGCGCAAGATCACCCAGAACATCCATCAACTTATGACGGGCAGGCTCATTCTCGCTTGTAAGAGGCCTCTCGTTAATAAAGCCAAACTCCTGAACCTTAACGTGGGGAGCATGCATGAGATCAGCTATGTGGTCTATCTCATCCTGCTCCATGGGCGAGTCGTAGATAACAATAGCGTTCTGAAGATCACCACCTTTGATAAGATTGGCCTTAAGCAAAGGTTCGATCTCGCGCACGAATACAAATGTACGTGCGGCACTTATCTGATCGGGAAAATCCCTGATATCCTCAAGTGTAGCGAACTGGTTAGCCAGTACAGGCGATGCAAAGCCTACCTTCACATCTATAGTAAAATCGTCATCTGGCAACACAATAATCGACGAACCGGTACTGTCGTCACGCACCTCGATCTTCTGTTTCACGATATAGAACTCCTTATCGGCTTCCTGTTCCGCCACTCCGACCTCGGCAATCCTCTCACAATACTCACGTGCGCTGCCGTCGAGAATAGGCATCTCCGGACCATCTATCCTGATCAGTACATTGTCGATACCGGCGGCATACAAAGCCGACATAGCATGTTCGATAGTGCTTATCTTCATATCTCCGCGGCCTATCACAGTACCTCGGGTTGTCTCCACAACATTCTCGGCGAGGGCATCAATGACAGGATCACCTTCAATATCCACACGCATGAATTTATATCCGTGATTGTCTGGAGCCGGTTCAAAGGAGGCGGTTATCTGTTTACCCGAGTGAAGTCCCTTTCCCTGAACACAGAAGGGAGCACTCAATGTTATCTGTTTCATTAGCTATATAAAAATATGTAATATCTATATTACGTGAAATATACCCGTTTTATTGCTCTGCGTGCTTCTCAAGGTTATCAACACGACGATAGAGTTTAGCCAGATTCTTCTGGTATACAGTCTGACGGGACCATTCCCGGGCATCGATTGCAGGCGATCCCATAATGCGTGCGCCGGCCGGCACATTGCCCGGTATTCCACTCTGCGCACCGACCTGTACACCGTCACCGACTGTAATGTGACCGGCAAATCCCACCTGACCTCCCATCATACAATTGGCTCCGATCTTGGTTGAACCGGCTATGCCACACTGTGATGCCATAACTGTATCATGGCCTATCTCACAATTATGTGCAACCTGTATAAGATTATCAAGTTTCACCCCGCGTCCTATTCTTGTCGCACCCATTGTAGCACGGTCTATAGTGGTATTGGCGCCTATCTCGACATCGTCGGCGATCTCAACTATGCCAAGTTGAGGAATCTTGTCATAATGACCGTCATGGGGGGCAAAGCCAAAGCCGTCGGCTCCGATCACTACACCCGCATGCAATATGCATCTTGATCCGATCTTACAGCCGTGATATAGTTTTACACCGGGATACAGCACCGTTTCATCCCCGAGTTCCACACCGGGACCGACATAGCACTGAGGATAGATCCTGACGCCTTTTCCAAGTTTCACACCGTCACCTACATACGCGAAAGCACCTATATACGCATCATCAGGAACCGTTACTCCCTCAGCTATATACGATGGCTGTTCAACACCGACAGGCTGGCGGGATGTCATCTTCGACACCATGTCAAGCAGATGAGCTACCGTAGCATACGGATCCTCTACTCTGATCAAAGTGGGCCGGACCGGCTTCTCCGCGACAAAATCATTGCTGACAAGCACTATCGACGACCTGGTATCATAGATATATGGAGTATATTTCGGATTGGCCAAAAAAGATATGGCTCCAGGAACACCTTCTTCGATCTTAGCAAAAGTAGATACCGAGGTATCTCCGTTGCCCTCGACTGTTCCTCCTACTAATGCAGCTATTTGATTGGCTGAAAATTGCATTTCCAGTGATATTGAGGTTTATGTGAATGATTTATGTGGCCCGATGGAAATGCCACCGCGCATATATTTCATGCAAAGATAGGTAAAATATACATGCAATTAAACTTTTTTTACAAATATTTATGCACGTAAATCTATAATTCTATGTAATCATCTATTTCACATACCGTTAACCATGACACAACATACCATAGACATACATCTTAAAAATCAGCTCCACTAAATAATTATACAACGTCTTTTTAACATAATTAAGTATGAAAAACAGGGCCAGCCTGGCGGTAAAACCAGACTGACCCTGTTTAAGTATCTTATTCCGGATCCGATCAAGCCTTCGCGGCAAGTGGTGACGGGGTAGTATAAGTACGGGCAGCAAGCTCCTTGTCAAACATATAGAGACCATATCCGTTGTCTCCTATCTTCTTCAAGGCATTAATGAAACTTTCAGCGGTCTCTTCCTCCTCAACCTGCTCGTCAATAAACCACTTCAGCATCGACTGGGTAGCATAGTCGTTCTTGGCTGTAGCCAGCGCATACAGATCGTTGATGAGACCGGTCACCTTGTTCTCATGAGCCAGAGTGGCGGCAAAAGCTGCCATAGGGGTATCCCAGCTGGTCTCGACCTCGGCGATTGGTGCAAGTACCACCTTGCCGCCACGCGAATTGACATAATTCATCATTATGGTAGCGTGGTCCTGCTCCTCTTTGAATTGTACAGCGAACCAGTTAGCAATGCCGTCAAAACCCTCGTGGGCAAAATGCATCGACATCGACAGATAAAGATAGGCCGACCAGAATTCGGCGTTAATCTGGGCATTGAATGCCTGTTCAACTTCTTTGTTCAGCATAATAATATGTGTATTAAATTATTTCAGTGGTGATAATGTATCGCCTGTCTGTTTACACCGCAAAGGTAATACAAATTTCGGCTCATTGTTTCAAAAAAAACATCATTTTTTCCGCATCACAAACTGTGGATCATACTTCTCAACCGCCTCAGCAACCGCACGTCTGAAACAAAGTGCAGCATGCTCATAGTCAGCCGATGTTATAATTGACAGCTGCTCCATGACCTTGCCGATCAAGCCGGCACAATCGGCCGTAGACATCAGGTCAACGACTATTTTGTCCAGCAAGTTCCAGTGACGGTCTGCAAGATCAACCGAAACCTCCGTAACACCCATGATGACAATTATATCTATCAACAACCGACACTGCCACTCAGCATCGGACGACATTGATCTGAATTCTTTCAGAGCCTTGCTGACAACCGACACACGGGCCTTGGACCGATGCCACTTTGAACGGCTGAACTCTTTGACTACAATCTTATGATACTTGTCATACAGTTTTCCGACATCAGGATTGAGATAATATTCAAAATATTCCTTTATCTCCGGACGGGCCTGATAGGCATCAAGAATAACCTCAACGAGCTGGGAGGCCGTAAGCCCTGCCAGCTCCTTCTTGAGAGCAGCACGCGACATAGCTTATACGGCCGAATTTTCGACACAAGGCTTGAGCCAACGGTCAAGCCAGCGGAAGAACACCCGTTGCCAGAGCACAGCATTCTGAGGTTTCAGTATCCAGTGATTCTCATCGGGGAATATCAGCATCTCGGCCGGAACACCTCGCAGGCGTGCCGCATTGAACGCCATCTCACCCTGCGACGACAGTATACGATAGTCATACTCGCCGTGAGTAATAAGTATCGGAGTATCCCAGCGGTCGACAAACTTATGTGGAGACATAGCGAATGTGCGCTGGGCGGCGGCATTGTCCTTGTCCCATGGCGCTCCTCCCATATCCCAGTTGGCAAACCACATTTCCTCAGTCTCCAGATACTGAGCCTCCATGTTAAAGATTCCGGCATGGGCTATAAGAGCCGCGAAACGTCCCTCATGGTTACCTGCAAGCCAGTAAACGGAAAAGCCTCCGTAACTGGCACCGACGGCTCCTATATGTTCACTATCCACATAGGGTTCCTGTTTCATGTAATCGACGGCACTGAGATAATCCCGCATATTCTGACCTGGATAGTCCTTGGATATCTGAGCATTCCACTCGGTTCCGAAACCCGGAAGACCACGGCGGTTAGGGGCGATCACAATATAGCCGTTCGAGGCCATCAGCGCGAAATTCCAACGATAGCTCCAGAACTGACTTACAGCCTGCTGGGGACCGCCCTGGCAGTACAATATTGCGGGATACTTACGTGCCGGGTCGAACTTGGGAGGATATATCACCCAGGTAGCCATCATCTTGCCGTCGGTAGTGGGAACCTGACGCATTTCAACCCGCGGCATATCAATCTTAGCGAGAAGTTCGGTATTGACATCAGTCAGCCGGACAATATCTCCCTCAACAGCAGTATTGACAGCATATACCTCATTGGGCTCAACCATTGAGTGACGCATGGTTATAATACAATCTTCTCCTACAGGAGACAGCCCGGCATAGTCGTACTGGCCGTCGGCGACAACCTTTACATCATGACTTTCAACATCAATACAGAAAATGGGAGTCACGCCATCCTTGGCAGCGATGAAAAATATCGCTTCCCCGTCGGGACGCCATGCTATGGCATCGACAGTATAGTCCCATTCGGATGTCAGATCGGTTTTCTCACCTGTAACCATGTCAAGCGTGAAAATACGGTTCTTGTCGCTCTCATAACCATCATGCTCCATGCTCAGCCACGCAAGTCTTGTACCGTCGGGGCTGAATACCGGATTGGTATCATATCCCATCATTCCCTCAGTAAGACAGCGGGTCGACCCGTCAGCCACTGTATAGAGATACAGATTGGAGTCGGTCGAGACCGCATACTCCAGACCGGTCTTCTTTCGTGATACATACACAAGGGCCTTGCTGTCAGGCGCCCAGGCAAAAGATTCTATGCCGCCGAAAGGCTTCATAGGACTTTCAAAAGGTTCGTCGGCCATAATATCCCTGGCATCAACTGCATCAGAGCCATTCCACTTAGCCAGGAACGGATGCGGAATCTCAACCACCCACTCGTCCCAGTGCTTATACATCAGGTCGTCTATAATACGACCTGAAGCCTTGGGAAGATCAGGATACACATCCTGAGCCGTACGGCCATATTTCACAGTCGAAATAAGGAGTACATTCTGACCATCGGGAGAAAACAGGAATCCGGCTACACCATTCTCCAGATTACTGGCAACTCGGGCATTGGTACCGTCGGCATCCATTACCCACAGTTGCGGCTTTCCTTCCTCTATAGCAATGAAAGCTATACGGTTGCCTCCGTCAATCCAGGTAGCAGAATTTTCACTACGGGCGGTACGGGTAAGACGACGCCCTCCGGTACCGTCGATGTTCATGACATAAAGGTCGGCATTACTCTTGTTTTGCGCCACACTCTCGTAACTTACGGTATAAAGTATCTTTGAGCCATCCGGCGATACCACAGGTCCGCTTACGCGCCCCAGCGCCTCGAGAGCCTCTACAGTGAAGAGACCGTCGTTTACTGTAACCTCAGGTCGGTCAATGATGTTCGCATTATCATCTTCCTCCTGCCCGGATCCACATGATGACAGAGTGATCAGTGCCGCAGACATAGTAGCTAAAGTTGATGTGGTTAAACGATTCATTTTCTTTTTTTATTTTGTGATTTATATTGTTTTGCAGCTGATTGACGGGCCCCTCTCCAATCGGCTCTCCGAAAACCGGCATTCTGTGACTGCCGGCGGGATCCGTTGTCCCGCAGAGGATTGCCGTAAGGCCGCAATCCGTGATGCGATGCATGTCCGCCGATACCTCCGGGAAACAACCCGGACACAAGATCCTGGCGTCCCATACGACGTAACGAATCTACAATACCGCGGCGATAGTCCTGATCATACCAGAAGAAGTACTGACGCTGAGCCTGCTTCTCGGCTTGAGTTGTCGCCGTGAACACTTTCTTACCGGTATATGGATGTATTCCTGTATAATATATCTCTGTAGCAAGAGTCATCGGAGTAGGAGTGAAATCCTGCACCTGTTCGAGATGCATATCAAGCTTACGTGTCTTTACGGCCAGTTCCGCCATATCTTCCTCACGACAACCGGGATGACTTGATATGAAATAAGGGATAAGCTGCTGATTGAGTCCTTCGCCCCGGTTGACTTCGTCAAATATCTTTCGGAATCGATAGTAAAGGTCAAACGATGGCTTTCGCATCAGTTCAAGCACATGCTCCTCAGTATGTTCAGGGGCCACCTTAAGACGTCCGGATACATGACGCGAAATAAGCTCGCGATTGTAACGCATGTTGGACTCGTCATGCCGGCGGTCACCATTGGTGTGCATAGAGAGATCATATCTCACACCGCTTCCTATGAACGACTTCCTGACACCGGGAATTTCGTCTACCTTATGGTAGAGATCAAGAAGCGCCGAGTGGTCTGTGTCAAGATTAGGACACACTGCCGGATGGAGACACGAAGGCCTCATACACCGCTTACACCTGGCGAGATCGTGCCCGTGCATCCCATACATGTTGGCTGACGGACCTCCGAGGTCACTCAGATACCCCTTGAAATCAGGCATAGCTGTAATAGCCTTTACCTCACGCAGAATCGATTCCGGAGAACGAGACGCTATGAATTTGCCCTGATGGGCCGAGATTGTACAGAAAGCACACCCGCCGAAGCATCCGCGGTGCATGTTGACCGAAAAACGTATCATATCGAAAGCCGGTATCCGTTTCCCTCTGTAACGCGGATGAGGCAGGCGCGTATAAGGGAGATCAAACGACGCGTCTATCTCGTCAGATGTCATAGGAGGATACATAGGCGTGACCCTGACAGCCCAATCACCATGAGACTGCCACAGAGTCGCCCCGTTATATCGGTTACTCTGCTGCTCGATGTGCCTGAAGTTGGCCGCCTGGCAGGACTTGTCAGCAAGACACTCGGCATACGACGACAATATGATATTCTCTTCATCCGGTTCCGGCAAACAGTCCGAAGGCACACGTGACACCATCTGGGGCAACAATGCGATCTCATCGAGTGATGATCCGGCCTGAAGCATACGCGCGATCTCTACAACAACCTTGTCGCCCATACCGTAGGTTATAAGATCGGCTCTGGTATCGGCAAGAAGCGACGGTCTCAGACGGTCCTGCCAGTAATCATAATGTGACAGCCGGCGCATCGATGCCTCAATACCGCCGGCTATCACCGGGACATCGGGATATAATTCCTTGAGAATACCGCTATACACTACAGTCGGATAATCAGGGCGCATGCCGTGACGGGCATCAGGGGTATATGCGTCATCGCTACGGCGGCGGCGGGCCGCGGTGTAATGATTGACCATTGAATCCATAGCTCCGGCCGATACCCCGAAGAACAGACGCGGACAGCCAAGTTTACGGAAGTCACGCAGATCGTCACGCCAGTTTGGCTGAGGCACTATAGCCACTCTGTAGCCATGGGACTGAAGTATGCGGCCAAGAACAGCGGCGCCGAATGACGGATGGTCGACATAAGCATCTCCCGTAAACAGAATCACGTCAACCGAGTCCCACCCAAGAGCCTCAATCTCCCGGACCGAGGTGGGAAGCCATCGGCGTGGATCACCAGAAGAGAGCGAGTCCGATCTGTTATCATGATGTTCAGACATCGAATTTACTTTTTAAATATTCCTCACTCTTAAGTATCTCATCACGCAGACGCGCCGCCTCAAGGAACTCCATGTTCTTAGCCGCCTTGACCATGGCGTCACGCAGACGGGCAATACTGCGCTCAAGTTCATCGCGGCTCATGTACGGTATCACAGGATCGGCGGCAATGTTCACGTTCACGCGGTCAGCCGACTCGATATAAGGGACAGACTCTGCCTGCATTGACCTCTTAGGCCGCCCTGCATTCTTTACATTGGCAGTTTCATTGGCAGAATCGCCTCCATCAACGCCTATTATACTCGTACGTGCCTTGACAATCGCCTGAGGAATTATACCGTGAGCCTCATTGTAGGCCATCTGTATGGATCGGCGGCGCTCAGTCTCATCAATGGTGAGGCGCATGCTGTCGGTAATCTTGTCGGCATACATTATAACATGCCCGTTGAGGTTTCGGGCGGCACGGCCCACGGTCTGTGTAAGCGACCTGTGAGAACGAAGGAATCCTTCCTTGTCAGCATCCAGAATAGCCACAAGCGACACTTCCGGAAGGTCAAGTCCCTCACGCAGAAGATTGACACCGACCAGAACATCATAAGTGCCGGCACGCAGATCATCAAGTATACGTATGCGCTCCAAGGTATCGACATCACTATGTATATAGGCCGTATTGATATCCAGATGCTGCAGATAGTCGTTCAGTTCCTCAGCCATACGTTTGGTTAGGGTAGTCACAAGCACCCTTTCGTTACGTTCACGACTCAGACGTATCTCCTCCAGCAAGTCGTCAACCTGATTCATGGAAGGACGAACCTCAATATACGGATCCAGCAGCCCGGTGGGACGTATCAGCTGTTCCACTACCACACCTTCACTACGTTGCAGTTCATAGTCGGCGGGAGTTGCACTCACATATATCATCTGACGGGTAAGCCCTTCGAATTCTTCGAATGTCAGAGGCCTGTTGTCAAGTGCGGCAGGAAGCCTGAATCCATATTCCACAAGATTCATCTTGCGGGCCTGGTCACCTCCATACATGGCGCGCACCTGCGGTAATGTGACATGACTCTCGTCAATTATGGTAAGGAAATCGTCCGGAAAATAATCAAGGAGACAGAATGGCCGTTGTCCGGGACGGCGTCCGTCAAAATAACGGCTATAGTTCTCGATACCCGGGCAATGTCCCACCTCTTTCATCATCTCGACGTCATAAGTCACACGTTCGTAAATACGCCCGGCACGGTCAGGCTGGGCAGCACCGTTGAAATACTCAACCTGCTGGCCGAGATCAAGCTGTATCCGGGCTATCGCATCGGCTGTTCGTGCCGGTGAAGTGACAAATATATTGGCAGGGTAGATCTTGTATTCATCGACATTAATACGTACTCCGGTCTCGGAATCGACAGTCTCAAGTTTCACTATCTCGTCGGCCCAGAAGCTGACGCGTACAGTAAGGTCCTCATAGGCCAGACGAACGTCAACTGTATCTCCCTTGACACGGAATGTACCACGCGGCATATCGAGTTCGTTACGACTGTACATGGCACCCGAGAGCTGACGCAGCAATGCATTTCGGGCTATGCGCATGCCCCGCCTGACCTCGATTACGTTAGCATGGAAATCCTCAGGATTTCCGATACCATAAAGACATGACACAGAACTGACGACTACGACATCACGACGTCCTGACAGCAGTGCCTGTGTGGCCTGCAGACGCAACCGGTCTATCTCATCGTTGATCATCAGATCCTTCTCGATGTATTTGTCAACCGACGGAATGTATGCTTCCGGCTGATAGTAGTCGTAATATGATACGAAGTACTGCACCGAGTTTTTTGGAAAAAACGTCTTGAATTCGCTGTAAAGCTGTGCGGCAAGAGTTTTGTTGTGGCTTAATATGAGTGTCGGCCGGTTTACACGCGCAATGACATTGGCCATGGTAAAAGTCTTGCCAGAGCCGGTGACTCCGAGCAGAGTCTGGGCCGGGATCCCGTCATCAAGTCCTTTCACCAGCTGGTCAATTGCCTGAGGCTGGTCACCGGTAGGTCTGTATCGTGAGATAAGTTCAAAATCCATAACATTTCTAATAACTTACAAAAATACAACTTTTTCCCAACATCCGCAAAAGACATAAAACCGACATAATGCCAATAAGACAGACAAATTGAGGAACGGATCACAGCACTTTATTTCTTGGGTAGACGGCCGGTCTTGTAGAGATGTCCCAGAGCCTGTTTATAAACACGCTTGCTGCAACAGAAAAGCACTCTGATCCGATCAGGCGACATGCTGTCATCCACAGCCTCCCCCTGATGAGACTCCACATAGCCGGCTATACGTTCGGCGAGCTGTTCGACATCGTCACGCGCGCTGTTGCTGACAGTAAGATCGATCTTATTGTCATTCCGCACTTTCGACACGTATGCATCAATGGTATTCCCCACTTCAAGCCTGTTATATAACTGGTTATCATACAGCATTCCCATGAACATATTATCCACGACCACTCTGTAACCGATATCGGTACGCTCGAGAATGAGTGCCTGAACCTTATCCCCACGGCGATAATGCGGTATCGTATTGCCCAGGAATTTACCGAGTTTGGATGAGGCAGCCACACGCCCCGAGGCATGATCGAGATAGACATAGACCGGATATATGCCACCGGGCTTCATTGCATAACGCTGCTCCCTGAAAGGGCAAAGCAGATCCTTCGGTATGCCCCATCTCATGAACGCCCCGACCTGGGACACATCAACGACCTGAAGAAAAGCGACCTCACCGACCGTGGCCAGAGGACGGTCGGTGATGGCTATAGGGCGGTCCTCTCCGTCGGTATAGACAAAGACCTCTATCTCATCGCCAACGACAGGGTTACCTATGATATAGCGGGCCGGTAACAGCACCTCGTTACCCTGTTCATCGGCAAGGTAGAGTCCGAAGTCGACAAACCGTGAAACCCTCAGAGTATTATATTGACCTATATTCATGTGTAGTGTTCGGTATAAATGTAAATTTTCACAAATGTACTGTTTTAAAACTGAAACTTGACTATCTTTGCACATAAAATATTTGTTTAAAGAATATGATTGATACACTTCTCAGATACTTTCCCTATCTCAATGACCTGCAGCGCCAGCAGTTTGAAGCCCTGGCTGTGCTTTATCCCGAATGGAATGCCCGGATAAACGTAATATCACGCAAAGACATTGACAACCTGTGTGTAAACCATGTGCTCCACTCTCTGGGAATCGCCAAATTCATCAATCCGGTTGACAATACTGCTTTCATTGATCTGGGATGTGGCGGAGGTTTCCCCGGGATACCTCTGGCTATCATGTGGCCCCACTGCCGATTCCATCTTATCGACCGCATAGGTAAAAAACTGAAAGTAGCCGAATCCATATCTGACGTCATAGGACTCGAGAACGTCTCATTCCAGCATGGCGATTCCGCAGAATGTCACATGCATTTTGATTTTGTCGTAAGCCGTGCTGTCATGAAACTCGACGAGCTTGTAAAGGCATCACGTCACCTGGTGGCCAGAGAAAGCCACAACGGATATCCCAACGGCCTCATATGCCTCAAGGGAGGAGACATTATCAGTGAACAGCATGGTCTCAAGGGAGAGGAAGTGTTCGAATACAACCTGTCAGACTACTTTGACGAATCGTTCTTCGAGACCAAGAAACTTATATACATTCCACTTTAAAGCATACCGCCATGGCACTGATGATCAAAGGTTTTGAATTCAACATATTCGGCGAGACAACCTACATAGTATGGGATGACACCACTCGCGAGGCAGCTATTGTCGATGCCGGAATGTCAAATGACACCGAACGCTATACAATCGATTCATTCATACGAAAGAATGAACTGAAAATAAAATATCTGCTTAACACCCACATTCATCTTGACCATACTTTCGGTGTGCCTTATGCCCGTGAACGCTATGGAGTAAAACTCAGCGCCTCACCACTTGACGCTCCGCTGGCCGAACGCATCGAGCAACAGGCAGTCCTGTTCCACCTGCCTTTTAAACCGGAAAATATCGTCATAGAGAATGAGCTTCACGACGGAGACATCATAAGACTGGGACAGGAAAAGCTGCAAGTTATCGAAGTTCCCGGACACACCCCCGGCGGGCTGGCATTCCATTCACCTGACGCACAGTTTGTATTGACCGGAGACTCTCTGTTTCACAGCAGTATCGGACGTACAGACCTTCCCGGCGGCAGCCACAGTGCGCTGATACGGTCGGTAACAGAACGGTTATTATCCCTTCCTCCCTGCACAAAAGTCTATCCAGGTCACGGGCCGGCCACTACTATCGAACACGAGCTACACTATAACCCATACCTTTGATACCTAACCCCTTTTAGAGTTTGTTTGAATTTAACTCAAATATAAACACACTCTTAGACCCCGGAATCAGAGATCAAGAGCCTCCGAGACAGGATCACGATCGCGATCATACTGTTCCTCCCCGGCACAGGTTATAATATACTTCAGCGTCATCTTCACTCCGGCAAATGCCATTGAAAGATCCGGATTAGTACAGAACTGCTCTGCCTTGGCAAGATATTCACGTGCAGTCAATGCAGCATCCCTGTAACGCCCCAGACGCAGCAACGAGGCGGCATACAAAGGCAACGAAGACGGATCGAGACGCATTTCAGGACTTCCGTCCGGACGCTGACGCTCAACAAACGCAATCAGTGTGTCAAGCATATCATGACGATACAACAGCTTGATATACTCACCGGCAAGCTGATACAATCCATGAGAACGATCATATGAAGCAAGAAGCCGCATTATACCTTCGGCATTCTCCATATCGGGAGTCAGAAGCATCTCGATCCGGCTGGCAAGAGCCTCTTCTGTCATATCCGGCTCAAAAACGGATAGCGGTTCTGACAGAGCCGATGTACCGCCTACCATGGCCAGCCGACTTTGAGCAAGCCCGTCATCAGGGTTGC
This sequence comes from uncultured Muribaculaceae bacterium, assembly GCA_910584665.1. Classification (GTDB taxonomy): domain Bacteria; phylum Bacteroidota; class Bacteroidia; order Bacteroidales; family Muribaculaceae; genus JAAVFS01. The sequence continues at coordinate 28,630 of CAJUBL010000008.1, forward strand.
GCCGCAACTCTTCACGCCATATCATTTCGGCGAGATCACTTTTACCCTGACTTTCATAAATATCGCTGAGAGCTGCTTTGGCCTCATACATATCCGGATTTGCGCTTATGACCTGTTGCAGAAGTTCAGCCGCATGCTGACTCGCCGGATCTCTGAGTACCAGAAGAGTGGCCTCGACATATAGCGGGAAATAATAGTCCGGACGAAGAGCCCTGGCATACTCAATCGCCGACAGACCATCATCTATCTCCCCCTTTGTACGGTGCAGCTCGGCAAGTTTTATCCATGCATCCGCATTAAACGGATCCAAACGGGTAATCTCCTCAACTATACTGAGCGCCAGATCAGGCGAATGATAACGCAACACCTCGGCACACTCGCTGAGAGCCGTATCACGGAACCTGCAACGGTCAACCAGACGACGGTAATTACCGACCAGCCATTCCTCACACTCATAGGCTGTGATCAGATTGATAAACTGTATAACAGCTTCATCCTCGTCAAACTGATAACGATCCAGAAGGTCATCAAGACGTGCCGGGACATCCTCCGGCTTAATATGCTGACCACGCAGACGTATTATGTCCCACAGCAATCCATGGCGATAGTCATTGACCCGCAGGAAATCATCAACGGACACATCGTCATACATATCAAGCATTGCAAAACCGAGCCTCAGCTCAAGCTGTTCGCTATCAGGAAACAGCCTGCGCCCCATCATAAGAGCCTGCAGCTGGACATATCTGTCCTGATAATCCCCAGCCATATCGAAAACCATGATGAGATCATCCTCGTCATAGTACATCTCCTGAGGATGCTCTACAAGTTCTGCCTTAAAACGCTCATATAGCTGACGCAACTCGTCTGAATTGTTTTCGGATGGTATCGCCATATATTGATTGTTGTATCTGAAACAACCACATCACGGTTGACATATATTCAACACCCCGCGAATCTGATTCGCGTGGCTAAGAATTAGACCCCCATTCGTTAAATCAGGGGCGGACAGTCTTTGAGCTGTTTTGCTTTAAATCAGAGGATGCATAGCTGTGGCTATGTGACCGATGACTTCAGGCAAAAGAGCCAAAGAATGACCGTGGCCGTGCGTCGGATTGGATTTTAAATTCTTTCAGTTAATAATTACTTATAAAATGACCCGTTCCTGTCATTAAATTACCATTGTATCGCATATCCTGAGCGTCTTTTCCTTGTTCATCTGTCGTGTACGTAAAGTACACTCCATCTTCACAAAGAAAAATACATCTCAACATATGCAACCCCCGGTTTAACAGAAATTGGGGAACGGAGTCTTACTTCTTCTGAACCTTTTCCCAGCTGTCCTTGAGCGCAATAGTACGGTTAAAGATAAGATGCTCAGGGGTTGAATCATAATCGGGCGTGAAGTAACCCACACGCTGGAACTGGAACTTAGCCCCACGAGAGGCGCTATTTGCCAGAAATGGTTCTACCTTGACACCATTGATGACTTTAAGCGAATCCGGATTAAGCATCTCTCGGAAATCACGCTCTGTCTCTGCGGCAGGATTCTCTACATTGAACAGACGGTCATACAGACGCACTGTAGCATCGACTGCGGTGTCGGCGGCAACCCAGTGTAACGTACCCTTTACCTTACGCTGGCTGCCGGGCAGACCGCTGCGGGTATCAGGATCATAAGTGCAGTATATTTCCCTGATCTGCCCGTCAGCGTCCTTCTCGACTCCGGTACACCTTATAATGTAGGCACCCTTTAGACGGACCTCTGCATCCGGAGCAAGACGGAAGTACTTTTTGGGAGGATTCTCCATGAAATCGTCACGCTCTATAAAGATTTCGCGTGAGAAAGGCATCCCGTGGGTACCCTCGGCCGGATTTTCCGGGTTATTTTCCATCTCCACCATCTCAGTCTTACCCTCAGGATAATTCGTGATAATAACTCTGACGGGATCCATTACAGCCATACCACGGGTAGCGATACGGTTGAGATCCTCACGCACAGCATACTCCAGAAGAGCAACACTGTTCAGAGCCTCATACTTGGTATAGCCTATGGTATCGATGAAGTTGCGTATCGAGCGGGGTGTAAAACCGCGACGACGCATACCCGAGATGGTAGGCATACGGGGATCATCCCATCCGGCCACAAGCCCTTCTTTGACAAGCTGCAGAAGCTTACGTTTCGACATTACTGTATAAGTAAGATTGAGACGGTTGAACTCGATCTGACGGGGACGGTATGACTCATCGGCCAGTTCATCGACAAAGTAATCATAGAGGGGACGGTGAGGCACAAATTCCAGTGTACATATCGAATGTGTCACACCCTCGAAATAATCGCTCTGGCCATGAGCAAAATCATACATGGGATAGACGTGCCACTTGTTGCCTGTACGGTGGTGTGGGTGATGTATAATACGATACATAATGGGATCACGGAAGTGCATGTTGCTCGAGGCCATATCTATCCTGGCGCGCAACACGTGGCTCCCCTCAGGAAACTCGCCGGCATTCATACGAATGAACAGATCCAGATTTTCCTCTACCGTACGATCGCGGTAAGGGCTGTTTGTACCGGGGATCGTGGGAGTCCCTTTCTGTGCGGCTATCTCCTCGCTCGTCTGATCGTCGACATATGCCTTGCCCTCCTTGATAAGACGGATTGCAAGATCATACAGCTGCGGAAAATAGTCACTGGCATAGTATTCCCTGTCGCCCCAGTCAAAGCCAAGCCAGTGTATATCCTCACGTATGGAATCGACATACTCGACATCCTCCTTAACCGGGTTTGTATCATCAAAACGCAGATTACACGTGCCGCCGAACTTCTCGGCAACACCAAAGTCCATACATATGGCCTTGGCATGGCCTATGTGCAGATAACCATTAGGCTCTGGCGGGAAACGTGTGTTGAGGCGTCCGCCATTCTTGCCGGCTCTGAGATCGTCGGCTACTATCTGTTCTACAAAGTTCAGACCCTTTGACTCCTCGGGTTCATTTATGACATTTTCGGCCATTGTTGCAATAAGGTTTGATTATACAGTATAGCCGGCAATCGGTACTGACGGCTGTTAACGTGCAAAAGTAGCAAATAATCGCCAAACGCGAACAATATTACACCATTAATTTTGCATCTGCGGTGGGATTTACACCGTGAGCCGGATATTCCCGGATCATCAGGAAAACGTCAGACATATTCATGACGCCTGACAAAAACATACCCCGCAGGGGAATGGCCCAGCGGGGTATGCTATATTGCGATTACCGGCTATTATGCGTTCTTTACCTTCTCAACAACAGCCTTGAAAGCGGCAGGATTGTTCAGGGCGAGATCGGCAAGAACCTTACGGTTGATCTGGATGCCGGCCTTATGTATAAGACCCATGAGCTTGGAATAAGAGAGATCCTCCTGACGGGCAGCGGCATTTATACGCTGAATCCAGAGGGCACGGAAGTTAGCCTTCTTGTCCTTACGGTCACGGTAGGCATAGGTAAGACCTTTTTCCCAGGTATTCTTTGCTACGGTCCACACGTTACGGCGGCAACCGAAGTAACCACGGGTAAGTTTCAGAATTTTCTTACGACGAGCTCTTGAAGCTACATGATTGACTGATCTTGGCATTTCGTTTACGTTTTTTGAGTGTGAGCGGCACACTGAGGTGACTCTTTCATGCTCGGCACTCGGTTAATAAATGTAATAAAATCACGAATTAAAATCGAGAAAACTATAATAAAGCAGTATCGGGCGTGAATCCTTGACAGGATTATCTGATGCCAAGTAATGCCTTTACATTGGCCTCGTCTACGCCTGCTACTGTAGAAAAATGAGTCAGGTTACGCTTCTGCTTCTTGGTTTTCTTGGTCAAGATGTGGCTCTTGAACGCATGTTTTCTCTTGATCTTTCCTGATCCGGTAAGGGCAAACCTCTTTTTGGCACCGGAATTAGTTTTAATCTTTGGCATTTTTTTTTGTTTAGTAATTATTAATTCGGGTTGTCTGCTTGCACGCCGGCTCGCGACGTCAATCAGTATTTTTCATTCTTATTTATTTCTTCTTGGGGGCGAGCATCATAATCATGCGCTTACCTTCGAGCACAGGCATCTGCTCCACCTTACCATAATCTTCTATATCCTGAGCAAATCTCAGCAACAGCACCTCTCCCTGCTCCTTAAAAAGAATGGAACGGCCTTTGAAAAATACATAAGCTTTCACCTTGGCTCCTTCCTGCAGGAAACCTATAGCATGCTTCAGCTTGAAATTGTAGTCATGGTCGTCGGTCTGAGGCCCGAAACGTATCTCCTTGACTGTAACCTTGGCCTGCTTGGCTTTCTGCTCCTTCTGGCGCTTTTTCTGCTGATACAGAAACTTCTGATAATCCAGAATCTTACATACCGGCGGAGCCGCATTGGGAGAAATTTCCACAAGATCAAGCTCCAGCTCGTCAGCCAGCCTCAGGGCATCGTGTATAGAATAAATGCCTGTCTCAACATTATCACCGACGAGACGCACCTCACGGGCACGAATACGCTCGTTGATGTTGTGCGGATCTTTCTCCTTAGGTGGCAGAGCGGGACCACGACGCGGACCACCCGTCATAGGACGGGGACCGCCAGGTGTAGAAGGACGTTGCACACCGGGGGCTCCCATAGGAGTACGCTGACCGGAGGTAGTATTAGGGCGCTGGGCGCCGGTAGGGTGAAAGTTTTTTTTCTCCATCAAGGGGGTTATTGATTAATCATTTGGTTGACCTCGTTGTTCAACTCGGCTGCAAAGGTAGCAATTTTCATCGAACCTTTATCGCCCTCGCCCTGTTTTCTTACCGAAACCTCACCTTCATGAGCTTCTTTTTCTCCTACGATGAGCATGTAAGGTATACGTTTGAGCTCGTTGTCACGAATTTTCTTTCCGATCTTCTCGTTACGGTCATCAACTTCAACCCGCACATCGGCAGCCTGCAATTGTGCGGCCACTTCACGGGCATAATCATTGAATTTCTCACTTATAGGCAGAACCACAGCCTGTTCGGGAGCGAGCCATAACGGGAAACGGCCTGCTGTGTGCTCAAGAAGTACGGCAACAAAACGCTCCATCGAACCGAAAGGAGCACGGTGTATCATCACGGGACGATGCTTCTGGTTGTCCGCACCCGTATACTCGAGCTGGAAACGCTCCGGAAGATTGTAGTCAACCTGTATTGTTCCGAGCTGCCAGCGACGGCCGATGGCATCCTTGACCATAAAGTCGAGCTTGGGTCCATAGAAAGCGGCCTCACCCAACTCGGTACGGGCCTTAAGACCTTTCTCGGCACAGGCCTCGATGATGGCACTTTCAGCAAGATGCCAGTTCTCGTCACTGCCGATATATTTTTCCTTATGTGCCGGATCGCGCAACGATATCTGAGCCTCGAAGTTCTCGAATTTGAGAGCATTGAAAATGTAGAATATGATATCCATCACTTTAAGGAACTCGGCCTTAATCTGATCCGGAGCACAGAAGATATGGGCATCATCCTGCGTGAATCCACGCACACGGGTCAGTCCATGAAGCTCACCGCTCTGCTCGTAACGGTACACGGTACCGAACTCGGCCAGACGCATTGGAAGATCACGGTAAGAGCGCGGATAGGCCCGGAATATCTCGCAATGGTGCGGACAATTCATGGGTTTGAGCAGATACTCCTCACCCTCTTCGGGTGTATGGATAGGCTGGAATGAATCCTTACCATACTTGGCATAGTGGCCGGAAGTGACATAAAGATTCTTATTGCCTATATGCGGAGTAATAACCTGCAGATAGCCATACTTCTTCTGTATCTTGCGCAGGAACTGTTCCAGACGATCGCGCAGAGCGGCCCCCTTAGGCAACCATAATGGAAGACCGGCACCGACATTGGCTGAGAAAGCAAACAGCTCCATCTCCTTACCCAGCTTACGGTGATCGCGTTTCTTGGCCTCCTCCATAAGCACAAGATACTCATCAAGCATCTTCTTTTTGGGGAATGTTATACCATATACACGCACAAGTTGGTTACGTTTTTCGTCACCGCGCCAATAGGCACCGGCAAGCGATGTGATCCTGACAGCCTTGATAGCCGATGTATCGGGTAGATGCGGACCACGGCACAGGTCGGTAAAATCGCCCTGAGTATAGGTAGTTATATGACCGTCCTCAAGTTCACTGATAAGCTCACACTTATATATCTCACCACGCTCACCGAACACACTGAGAGCATCCTCTTTGGATATATCACGCCGTGTAATGGCCTCATGGCGCTGAGCCAGTTCGAGCATTCTGGCCTCGATCTTAGGAAAATCGGCAGCCGTCAGCTGGTTTTCACCCGGATCGATATCATAATAGAAACCGTTCTCGACAGCAGGACCTATACCGAACTTCACTCCGGGATACAAAGACTGAAGAGCCTCGGCAAGAAGATGAGCAGAACTATGCCAGAAAGCATGCTTGCCTTCGGGATCCTCCCATTTGAACAGTTTGACTGAAGCATCCTTATCAATGGGACGCGTAAGATCCCAAGGCTGGCCATTCACCTCGGCAACGAGAACTTCGCGGGCCAGACGCGGACTGAGGCTCTCGGCGATGGCCATAGGAGTAACCCCGGCCTCGAACTCCCTGACACCCCCGTCAGGAAAAGTAATTTTAATCATAACTCTGTATAATACTGTTTTTCAATCAATTGCCATTTACAAACATGGCAATCAAACATTTTATCGCGCAAAGGTAGCATTTTTTTTGTAAACTTTTAATATACAGCCCGAATATTTTTACTAATTTTGAGGCAGAAGAGCTACAACAATGACCGAATTTCTCTCACAATACATTAATCTGACGTGGATATACTGGTTCCTGACCATAGCCTACGCGATTACGATAATAAGTATCGTAGGAGTCATAGTGTCAGAGAACCGCAATCCGGTGAAGTCACTCGCATGGGTAACAGTACTGCTCGCCCTACCCGCCCTGGGACTGATACTATACATTGTATTCGGTCGAAATATAAAAAACAAGCGCGTGATATCCAAACGCAACCGACGGCGGCTCAGACGCCGTGAGAGCGCCAGAAGGAAAATCGACTTCAGCCGCCTGCCTCACAGCCCATCAATCAATTCCCTCGTGAGACTGGCCCACTCGCTCACTGGAGCAATGTACTATCGCAACAACGAGGCTGTGATATACAATAACGGCACCGACAAGATCGAGGCCCTTCTGAGCGACATATCACAGGCCCGGAAATACATCAATATACAGTATTATATACTGGCTGACGACAAGACAGGAAATCGCCTGCGGGACGCCCTTATTGAACGGGCCCGCGCAGGTGTGGAGGTAAGGGTGATATATGACCATGTCGGGTCATTCAAGGTCAGACGGCGTTTTTTCAAAGAGATGCAGCGCGAGGGCATAAAAGTCTACCCGTTTTTCAAAGTAACGTTTCCGGGACTCGGATCACGCATCAACTGGCGAAACCACCGCAAGATATGTATCATTGACGGCATTGTAGGATACATAGGAGGCATGAATATCGCCGACCGATATGTCGACGGCGGCAGCTTCCCGTTATGGCGCGATCTCCACATGAGAATCACCGGCCAGGCCGTGCGGTCCCTGCAGTACAGTTTTGCAGTAGACTGGAATTATATGGGACAGCCATTGCTCGACGATAACGTGACAACCGAAAGTGAGATAACAGACAGACCACCGGCTCCGCCACGCGGAAAACCGATTCCGGCCGGAGGAATGCAACTGCTTACGGCCGGACCCACAGGGCAATGGAGCAACATTGCATTCATGATGCTGAAAGCCATTTCGGTCGCTCGGAAATGCATCTATATACAGACGCCATACTTCGTACCAACAGACGCCCTGCTAAATGCCCTGCAGGTAGCATCTCTGTCGGGCGTCGATGTCCGCATCATGATCCCGCGGCGCAGCGACTCCGACATGTTGCGCTGGGCATCGTCATCCTACATTAAGGAATGTCTGCAGGCCGGAATCAAGATTTATCTGTACGAAGCCGGAATGCTGCACTCAAAGGCAATGCTCGTCGACGACGAATTTGCAACCGTAGGCTCAACCAATTTCGACTTCAGGAGCGTGGAACACAACTTCGAGAGCAATATGTTTGTATATTCACGCGAATTCAACGCCCGAATGCGCGAGATATTCCTTGAAGATCAGACATGTTCACACCGCGTCACTGCCGGAGAATGGCGTCACCGTCCGATCGGCCAGAAAGCCATGGAATCAATAATGCGCCTCTTCGCCCCCATACTGTAACCCATAAATCAATTAAAAAAAGACAAAACATGGACGGCCAATATATAGCCGTCCATGTTTTGTCTTATATATGTGATCAGATTAAGTTTAGAAATTCAGTCCCAGACGGATTCCTACAATTCCCCACTTAGCGCTGAAATCATACCACCCGTCCTCGTACGAGACCTTTGATCCTTCCCATACAAGACCAAGTGAAACAGAACGGTTCAGATTCACTCCGACTCCCACTTCATAAGCAAATCCGCCCTCTTCCATTTCCGTCAGATAATTGTAACCAAACGCCACATCCGCATACAGGCTTTTCCCCGCCAGAATTTCAGGAGAGTTGTAACGGACACCTGACAGGAACCTCAGATCAAGCATATCTGTAAAATTAGACACACCGGTATTGGCTCCGACAGACAATACATTCCAGTTAAAGCCGCTACCGATATGCCAACGATAACCTAATTGTAAGGACAAACCGAAATCATCTTCCACATCACCGGTCTGAAGTCCGACTGTCGGATTCAAAAACAGACCTGAATGATTGATGTCATATGACACTTCGTTATTCCACATTGAGAATTCACCGGCACGCTGAGCCGACATAGAAAACACACCTGCAATAAGAGCGAAAAAAACAATAAATTTTTTCATATAGTATATTATTAAAAAATAAATAATTATAGATCAAAATTCATTTTCCACACATTATAGGCACCATCTTTAGACCCTCGCTGCGATACAAAATAAATATAATCACCCGACGGATCCCATATGGCCGAAAGATCATTACCCGGATGATATGTCAGCTGAGTAAATTGAGTTCCGTCAATTCGAATCGCAAAAATATCCGTATTCATTTTCTTTCCTTTTTCAGCGATACTCGTTCCAGTCACAAGAAGCCAATTGCCATCAGGCGACAGAACCGGAGTCGTAAAACTACGTCCCGGCTGAGACAATATCACCTCCTCAACTCCGGTAGAGAGATTAATACGCCATATCTCGCTTTCACGCTTATCGGTATATCGCGCACAATACAACACATCGGGATTGCCAGGTATGATACATGGTGTTATTCCCCGCGAATAATTTGAAAACAGATTATTTTTACGGTCATAACTCCATAGACTATATGTTCCGGCACCCTCACCACGATGAAAATAAATAGTATTTCCGTCAGCTGTCATCTGACCGGCAAAATCATTATCATTACCTGCAGAGATCTGCCTCACAACCGACCCCTGTTCAGCATCAATGAGATACACACCGTAATGGCCGCTGCGATACTCAGTGAAACAAATGGTTTTACCGTCGGGCGTCCATGTAAAATCAGTAACTGCCGTCCTGAACGTACGCTGAGTGCTTGCACCTCCTTGTGATGCGTTCTTGACCATCACATTGGAGGTATTATTTTTCCAGTTTATATAACCGATCTTTGTTCCGTCAGGAGATATGGCAATCTGAGGATTCACCCACCAGTCAATCACAGATGTATTTTTCATTCCGAATAAATTTCCACCTTTTCTTACAAGATATTGTGAGTTGACACAGTCTGCATCATCGGTTATCTTTTCAAATTTCACGCCCCCCTCTTCAGGAACGTCTACCACTGAATAATCCAATTTTACCCTCTTGGCCTCTGCCGACGTCAATGTCAAGGCAATAAGACCAAACACAATCGCAACTTTTTTCTTCTTCATGTCCGTAAATTAATAGCTATATAGTTGAATTTACGGCAAAGATAGCGATATGCATTTAAATTTAATTAACTACCCCCCCCATTTTTAACATTTATTATATCAATATTCCCTTCTTTACGCACAACATTGCATTCGATGTACGAGTAATTGGGTCAGTCTTCGCTGTAGTGGCGCAGGACACGACGGTAGGAATTGAAAATCTTTGATTTGGAGACGAAACCTACATATATGCCCTGAGCATCGACCACCGGAAGATTCCATGCACCGGTATCATCAAACTTCTTCATCACACGGTCCATCGGCTCGTCAACCTGAATCTTTGCTGACGGCATACTCATGAAGCGGCGCACATACATACGGCCATAGAGATCTGAACGGAACATGATATTGCGGATATCATCAAGAAGAACCACTCCGATCAGTTCGCCCCGATCACCTACCACAGGAAAAAGATTACGGTTACTCTCTGATATCACCTTGACCATAGCCCGAAGATCCATCTCAGGTTTCACTGCCTTGAAATCGGTCTCTATGACACTGCCTATTTTCAGCAATGTCAGCACGGCCTTATCCTTGTGATGGGTGAGAAGCTCTCCCTTCTGCGCAAGTCGACGGGTATAGATGCTGTATGGCTCAAAAAGACGTATGGTACCGTATGATATAGTGGAGACAATAAGCAGAGGCAGGAATAACTCGTAGCCGCCGGTCATCTCGGCCGTAAGGAAAATACCCATGAGAGGAGCATGCATCACACCGCTCATGACCGCAGCCATTCCCATCAGAGCAAAGTTTTTTATCGACAGGTCAAGGTCAAACATATTGTTAAGCAGAAACGCAAAAAAGAATCCGCTCATACACCCCACATACAGCGAGGGCGCAAAAGTACCGCCCACACCTCCGCCTCCATTGGTAGCCGACGTAGCAAATGCCTTGAGCAGGATAATAAGACCGATAAACAGCACTATAAACCAAACACTGTCACCATCATGATAGAAAATCGAACCGTCGACAATTGTGGACGGATCACCGTCAAGCAAATCATTGATAGAGCCGTAACCCTCTCCATAGAGCGGAGGGAACAGAAACACAAGAGCCGCCAGTATGGCTCCGCCCACCGATGTCTTCTTCCACTGGCGGTCAAGATGATGTTTGAAGAAACCCTCCATCATGTTCATCACCCTGGTAAAATACAGTGAGATGAAACCACTGAAAACTCCCAGACCTATGACATACGGAATACGCGATGTGGGGAACTGCTCGCTCTGCACAAAGAAAAACTCAAGATCATACCCTGTGAACGCATATGCTACCGTCGCGGCCGAGATCGAAGCTATCAGCAATGGCATCACCGATACAGTCGTGAGATCAAGCATCAGAACCTCCAGAGTGAAAAGCATGCCGGCTATAGGCGCCTTGAAGATGCCGGCAATGCCGGCCGCAGCTCCACACCCGACAAGAATCATAAGAATACGGGGCGACAGACGGAAAGCCTGTCCCAGATTGGACCCGATGGCGGCACCGGTGTACACAATAGGTCCCTCGGCACCGACCGAACCGCCGAATCCGATAGTGATAGAACTGGCTATGACCGATGAGTACATATTGTGCGGTTTCAGACGGCTCTTGTTCTGGGAAATGGAATATAGCACACGTGTGACACCGTGAGAGATATTATCACGCACGACATATCTCACATACCATCCGGCCAGAAGAATACCGACCACAGGGTATATGAGATAGATATAGTTGCCCTGAGTGATATCGGCCCCGGCCGTCAGTGACGATCCTATCAGATGAATAAGAAACTTCAGCAACAGGGCGGCGAATCCACACAGCACCCCGACCACAAGAGCGAGAATGATCACAAAAGTTTTCTCGCTGACATGGTGCTCACGCCACAGCATAAAACGGAAACCCATATCATGTAACCATCGCCCGAGCTTTATAAAAACATTCATAAACTTATCCGAAACAATTAAAAACGCTTTTTCTTTACCTTATCCTGATGATATATTGCTAAACTCCCTGTCCCGTAAGAACCGTGCGAACGGTAAAAAACATGATCTTCATATCAAGAGATACCGATATATTCTCAAGATATACCATATCGAAAGCCAGACGTTCAACCATCTGATCGACCGATGTGGCATAACCATATTTGACCATTCCCCAGGAAGTTATACCGGGACGCACCTGATGCACCAGCGCATAGTACGGAGCACGACGCAGTATAAGTTCCTCGTAATATTCCCGTTCCGGCCGAGGTCCGACAAGAGACATGTCACCTTTAAGCACATTCCAGAACTGAGGAATCTCGTCAAGACGATACTTCCGAAGAAAGCGGCCCAGCCGTGTGACCCGGGGATCGTCGTCACTCGACAGACGCGGATGACCGTCAGCCTCCGCATCAACACACATAGTACGGAACTTATATATATGGAACGGCCTGCAATGCATACCTATACGGCGCTGGGAATAAAATACCGGTCCGGGTGAATCCCGCTTTACAAGAACAGCAATAACAGCCATCAGGGGCGACAATATGATCAGAGAGAGTACCGACAGGGCTACGTCTATGGTACGCTTGACATTGCGCTGACTCTCCGATATGCCTACAGATGTCAGGTCGGCCAAAGGTACCCCGGCGACGTTACTGAGTTTGATACGCGACATCAAAGCACCCGAACTCCATGCAGGAAGCATTATCGGGCGATTCAGAAAATACAGAGACCTGACCATTGACAATATGGCAGCCGAATCATCAGGTCCGACCGCCAGAATAATTCTGGCAATACCTGCACGATCACATTCGGCAGCGAGGTCCGAAACATCAAGCGGCTCATACCCATACACCGTAGAACGGTCTTTACCGACGTCAGTCAATGCCACAGCCACCACCTGCATGGCATTGATTCTGATATGAGGCAACAGACGTCCTATACATTCCTCAACATGCTGCCGGTCTCCATAAACCACCACGCGGTCCACAAAGCGTCCGGAAACGACAGCCCGCTGTATAAACAGAACCATCGCAATACGCCCGACAAGCACAAATGCCATGAACAATCCCGTCAATATGAGTATCAGGACATAATTATCGTAACGGTCGGGTATAGGATCGTCTATAATAGCGACAAAATATATCATGACCACCGATATCAGAACCGAGCCGAGAGTCGAGAGAAACACCTCGGCACGCGACTTGTTCAGAATAACGTTATAGAATCCCGATAACCAGTAAATACCTATCATGATAAGCGGGATGAATATCTCACCCAATATAACTGGATCATAACAGAAAAAATCGATCAGTGTCGCTGAGAAATTAACCTCCCCGAGGGTAAAATACCTCACAAGATTAAATATCGTCCAGGCCACCAACGTTGTCAGATAGTCAGTGATAACAAACGTCAGTCTATGTCGGCAGGCCGGAATCACGTTCTCAGAATCTTTACGACACCACTGTCACTCAATTTGATAACCTGGGAAGGAAGCGAGCGTGAAGTATCGTCACGACGTGCCATCATGACATAGTCAGCAGCATTGATGATTTCCTGTGATATCTCACTGAAAATAGCCGGAGCGGGACGACCGCTTATATTGGCCGACGTAGACACGAGCGGACGACGTAAAGCCCTGACAAGCATCGACGAGACACGCTCGCGGGTGATACGGATGCCGACACTGCCATCGGGAGCCATCAGATCCGGAGCCATATTGATACCGTGATCATATACAATCGTCAGCGGACGCACCGAGGCCTCTATGAGTTCCGGAGCTACATCCGGTACAGTATCGACATACCGCCAGAGATTCTCGACACGTGACAGCAATACTATCATCGCCTTACTGTCGGCCCGTTGCTTTATCTCATAAATCCGTTTTACCGCTTCAGACCTCGTGGCATCACAGCCAATCCCCCAGACAGTATCGGTAGGATACAATATGACACCACCCCGTCTGAGAACATTAACTGCCGAATCTATATCCTGTCCTAAATTCATCACTGTTTTGACTTATGATTGGTTCCAACTACAAAAATACATCTTTTATAGAACTATAGCAAACAAAATAACCTATTAACACCATATCTCAGTCATATATAATTAATCTGCAGTCTTTTTATTACAATAAAATCAAGTTATAATTAATGCATGTCAATCTATCATAGTATAAATCATATATTTAATCATCAACAGACTATCACATCAGATAATCGCATAACCCATATGCCTGACGCTTAACCAGCCACTATACATTGACATTATTACAATCATACGTCTCATGTGTACTGCTCGGCAGACATCAGGCCTGCCTTTGGCAGATATAAAAATCCGAGACATACATCATTGTCATTATAACAACAGCACAATACATAAATAAATACATTAGATAATACTCACATACTGATTTGCTTCAGTTTATTATAACATTATTAACAGGTAACAGCTATTTCTAATACCGTTGAATAACCGACAACACACTCACATACAATCATAACACCGGAAATACGCAGTTCACAAATGCAAATCAACCCGACCGACAATATTTCCAACACATACAATTGACAATAATACAACCATATCCAGACCATACAGAACCTGTTCCGCCGAATGGGCATTCAAAAAAATGTTAGACACATATATGGCATGGGTCAAAAAATTTATTTAATTTTGTGGCATCATCCTCAACAGCAATAACGATGAAAACTATAATCACACGCTCACTGACAGGTCTTATATATATAGGAATCATCATTGGAGCGCTAATGGGTGGCAACAACTGGGTATTGGCACTTATATTGTTGCTGACACTGCTTGCCGTCGACGAATTCAACCGCATAAGTGACAGGCACAACCTGCACCCGATACTGCGCATCCTCGATCTCATGATGTCGGCGATGCCCGCGACAGGAATATATGCGGCCTGCACACTTGGATTAGAGGCCGGCATAGCACTTACCGCCGCAATGTACCTGGGATACATCTTCTACATGATGGCCCGATTCATATTTCCATTATACATCAAGGGAGCCGACATGCTGACACAGACCGCCCACTCTGCAATGGGACAGCTGTACATAACATGGCCTCTGGCAACATTTATGGGTGTATATATACTGAATCCCGGCATAGCCATGCTAATGTTTATAATGATATGGCTTAATGACACAGGTGCATTCTGCATAGGCTCTCTATTTGGTCGTCACAGACTGTTCGAACGCGTGTCGCCAAAGAAATCATGGGAAGGATTTTTCGGAGGAATGCTATTTGCAATAATTGCAGGCGTTGTTTCATGGATACCGCCACTGCGTGAACATTTCTCAGGCTTCTCGGCAGTGACACTCGGCATTTTCGGTCTCGTGGTGGCTGTAATGTCAACATGGGGTGACCTCGTAGAGTCACAGATCAAGCGCACACTCGGTATCAAGGACTCCGGCAAACTCCTGCCCGGACATGGCGGTATCCTTGACCGTATCGACTCATTGATCCTTGTGGCCCCCTCGACCTTGATATTCATTATACTGATACAATTACTTTAACCAAGATACACATGCAACAGCGATATGATCTACGCGGCGTGTCAGCATCCAAAGAAGATGTCCACAACGCCATTAAGAACGTCGACAAAGGTCTATACCCCAAAGCCTTCTGCAAGATAATCCCCGACATACTGGGAGGAGATCCCGAATGGTGCAATATAATGCATGCCGACGGCGCCGGCACCAAATCATCGCTGGCCTACATATACTGGCGGGAGACCGGCGATATGAGTGTATGGAAAGGCATCGCCCAGGACGCTCTGATAATGAACATCGACGACCTGCTGTGCATTGGCGCTACCGACAACATTCTGGTATCATCGACCATAGGACGCAACAGACATCTGATACCGGGTGATGTCATAGCCGCCATAATCAACGGGACAGAAGAACTTCTTGACGAACTTAGAAAATCAGGCATCAGCATATACAGCACCGGCGGCGAGACGGCCGACGTAGGTGACCTCGTGCGCACGATTATCGTTGACAGCACCGTTACATGCCGCATGCGCCGCGACCGTGTCATCAACAACGCCGACATTCAGGCCGGTGACGTAATCGTCGGACTGGCATCGTATGGCCGTGCCGCCTACGAGAGCGAATACAACGGCGGTATGGGCAGCAACGGCCTGACATCAGCCCGCCACGACGTCTTCAGTCATTATCTGGCCGAAAAATATCCTGAAAGCTACGACGCGTCTGTTCCGGCAGAGCTTGTATATTCCGGCTCGGTCGGCCTTACAGACAATGTAGAGGGCGTACCGGTCAACGCCGGAAAACTCGTACTCTCCCCTACCCGCACATATGCTCCGGTTATCAAGAAACTGCTTGACACCATGCACGATGATATACACGGTATGATCCACTGCTCTGGTGGCGCACAGACAAAAATACTACACTTCATCGACCGCCTGCACGTGGTCAAGGACAATCTGTTTCCCGTCCCGCCGCTGTTCGATATGATACAGCGTGAGAGCGGCACCGACTGGGCCGAGATGTACAAAGTGTTCAACATGGGACACCGTATGGAGATATACCTCCCGGGCGACAAAGCCAGGACGGTCATAGACATTGCCGGCGAATACGGCATCGATGCCCGTATTGTCGGACACGTCGAAGCCGCAGACAGTCCCGGCCTGACGATAATCAGTGACAAAGGACACTTCAGTTACTGACATCCGCAATAATGCGGTATAATGGAAAACTCATAGCTATGTCATCGGGATATCCATACCGGCTTTTTGCGGCGGGAGTCATCATCGCCATCATCATCGGATGCAGCGGAAACAGAGATATTCATACCGGGCATCTGATTCCAGGCCGGTTGCCTGACACACTGAGGATCGCTACTCTCTACAGCCCCACCTCCTACTTTATATACCGTGAGGAGCCCATGGGTGTCGACTACACGCTGGCAAGACGCCTTGCCCACGACAAAGGGATGGAACTTAAGATAGTGGTGGCTCCATCGATGGTCTCGATGATCGGAATGCTCGATTCGGGATACGTCGATCTCGTCGCCTACCCGGTGCCTGTCACCAGCGAATACCGTGAGGAGGTGATCCCGTGCGGTCCCCGCTCTGAAACCCATCAGGTACTGGTCCAGCCACGTCGGTCCCATAAAGATCTGATCACCGATGTCACCGAACTGCCCGGACATGACGTCTACGTCGAGCAAGAGTCGAAATACTACTACCGCATGCTCAACCTCAATGACGAGCTTGGCGGCGGGATCTCGATACATCCCATCGACCGCGACACGCTTATAGGAGAGGATCTCATCGATATGGTATCGGACGGCACAATACCTCTGACTGTCATTGACAGCGACATAGCACGGCTCAACCGTACCTACTATCCCAACCTTGACGTTTCACTGGCCCTGAGTTTCACCCAGCGGCACGCATGGGGAGTAAGTATACGCCACCCGTGGCTGGCAGACAGCATCGATGCATGGATGAATCAGAAACGTCCGCGCGACGCACGCGACCGGTTGCTCCGGCGCTACTTCGAGCTGGCCAAAGATGCTCCTTCTGCAACAACCGTCGACCTGACCAAAGGAAAGATATCACCATACGACAACCTGTTCAGGCAAGCCGCCGCCATCATAGGTTACGACTGGCGTCTGCTGGCGTCGCAGGGCTTCATAGAAAGCCACTTCGACTCAACGCGGGTATCATGGGCCGGAGCCAAAGGAATAATGCAGATCATGCCATCCACAGCACGGGCTTATGGACAGTCCCCAGACAGCATGATTATACCGCGACACAGCATACACACCGCCATACTAATATTACGGGATCTTGATAAATCGCTGAAACGGCTTGTAGCCGACGGAGACGAAAGAACCAAATTCGTATTGGGCGCCTACAACTCCGGTCTGGCACATGTATATGACGCCATAGCACTGGCCGAAAAACTCGGTTACAACCCGCAGGTATGGGACGGGAATGTGGCAGAATGCCTGCTATTGAAAGCCAATCCGGAGTATTACAATGACCCGGTATGCAAGTTCGGATACTTCCGTGGACGGCAGACGACCACATACGTCAAACAGGTATCGGCATTTTACACACGATGCAAACAATACATTGACAAATAGTGTTATCTTATTGTAAAAACACTATTCACACATAATCAGAATTATATTCACACATAAACTTATAATTGACAGCATTATGAAAAAAACTTACCTGAGCGTAGCCCTTGTACTGACGCTCTCCGCTTCAGTTCTCTGCACATCATGTATCGGTTCATTCTCTCTGACCAATAAGCTCCTGAGCTGGAACCGCACCATCGACAACAAATTTGTCAACGAACTCGTGTTTTTCGCCCTATGGATCGTTCCTGTATACGAAGTTTCGGCTTTGGCCGATGTGCTGGTACTCAACAGCATCGAGTTCTGGAGCGGCGAAAATCCAGTAGCCTGCGGCACTAAAATCATAGATGGCCGGGACGGTCGTTACATGGTTGAATGTGACGGCAAAGGATATACAATCAAGAGCGAGAATGACGGCAGCATAGTCCGTCTGGACTTCGACGCCGACAGCCGCACATGGAGTGTCATCAATAACGGAGAAACCTACCCGCTTATGACTTTCATCGACGACAGCCACGTCAGGATGATCACTCCTGACGGTGAGATGACCACAGTAGAGATTTCGCAGGCAGGCGTATGGGCCTACCAGCAGGTAGCCACCGGATCGTTCACCAGCCAGAGATAATGGGAATAATTAACCGAATCACAGCCGTGATTGCCTCTACAATGGCAGTCACGGCTTTCTCAGCTAATGTCCGGACAGATCTACAGCCCGCGGCTCCATCTGAAGCCGGACTGAGAGTTCCGCTCGACATTCCGCTGACTCTGAGCGGAAATTTCGGCGAATTACGCACAAACCACTTTCATTCAGGTCTTGATTTCAAGACACAGGGACGTACCGGATTGCCTGTATATTGTGCCGCAGACGGTTATGTCAGCCGTATAGTAGTGTCACCGTGGGGGTTCGGGCGTGCCGTATATGTCACACATCCCGATCTGGGACTAATTACAGTATATGGTCATCTGGAATCATTTTCCGGGAAAATCGACAGACCCGTAAGATCCCGGCAATATGAGGCTGAGACATTCAGAATAGACACAGAATTTTCACCCGGAGAAATTCCCGTCAGACGTGACGAGATCATAGGTCGCAGCGGCAATGCAGGCTCGTCAGGTGGCCCGCACCTGCACATGGACATACGCAATGCCTATAACGGGCATGCACTTGATCCTATGGATTATTACGCATCCTCCATACGCGATAACGTCAGGCCCGAAGTCCGGGCCCTGGCTCTTTTCCCACGTGAAAGCATCGTTGACGGAACCGGACGCCCGTCATATCATGGAGTGAAAGATCTGTCAGTCCCATTCAGTGCGTGGGGACGCGTCACACCGGGAATCAAAGCCTATGACCGCATGACAGGGACCACCAACATATACGGCATAAAGTACATGACACTGATATGTGACGGAGACACCGTCTTCCGACGCGTCATCGACCACATTGACTTCGACCGCTCACGCGCGGTCAATACGCTTGTGGAATACAGTAATGTTGTGGATTCCAATTCCTGGTTCATGATCACCGAAGTACCGGAGTCGATGCCGCTTAGCGACATAGTGACAGTCAGCGGTGACGGATCGGTCAATATTGATACCGAAAGAGACTACCGGCTGGAATTCATACTCGAGGATCATCACGGCAACGTGACGCGCACACCATTCACAATCAAGGGTGTAAAGGGGGTGCTCAGACCTGCCGATAGTAATGGAGAACTTCTTGCATGGGATCGGGAGAATATCATAAAGTCCGATGACGGCGCCGCTGCCAATCTGCCGGCCGGCACTCTCTATGACGATGCCTTAGTCAGTATCTCATCGTCGGAAGCTCCGGACGGATACATGTCACGACGATACCGCATAGGTGACCGTCATATTCCCTTGGCCGGAAATTACACGCTCACTCTTCCGCTGACCGATGAACTTAACATAGACAAGCGTCGTTATGTGATCATGAGACTCGACGGCAAACATCCGTCGGCCGTGACTACGACCTACATACCCGGAGGGATGGTACAGGCCCAGGTCAACAGATTCGGTGATTATGCCGTGGCAATCGACACCGTCGCGCCGGTTATCACCCCGGTTGCGCCCGAGAAATGGGGCCCCAGGGGGCGCGTAACCTACAGGATAAAAGATAATATGTCGGGCATCGACAGCTACCGTTGCGAGATTGATGGTCACTGGGTCTTGATGGAACTCGACGGCAAGACAGGCACCCTTAATTATATTCTTGACCACCGACGACTGCCGGCGGCACAGCGACACACGGTAAAACTGACCGTGACAGACTCAGCCGGCAACAAAGCCGTACACACACAGACGTTCTCAAAGAACAGAGTTAAGAAAAAACAAAAAAAATAGACCGACAGAACAAATAAAACACCAAAACGGTATACAAGGATAGCGAAAAAAGATTAACTTTGCCATTAAGTAAATTCAAACCAGCACGCAACTATATATCAATAATACCATTATAATTATGGACAACGAACAACTTCTCCAACAAGTTACCGCCAAAGCCCAGACCTGGCTTGGCGAAGGTTATGACGCCGAGACCCGCGCCGAAGTGAAACGCATGCTTGAGGCCGAAGACAAGACCGAACTCATCGAGTCGTTCTACAAGGACCTGGAATTTGGTACCGGCGGTCTGCGCGGCATCATGGGTGCAGGCTCCAACCGCATGAATATATACACCGTAGGCGCCGCCACCCAGGGCCTTGCCAACTACCTGAAGGAAGCATTCAGAGACCTGCCCGAGATCAAAGTGGCCGTAGGACACGACGTGCGCAACAATTCCCGCCGTTTTGCCGAGGTCGTGGCCGACGTTTTCTCAGCCAACGGTATCACCGTATATCTGTTTGACAGTTTCCGCCCCACACCCGAGCTCTCGTTCGCCATACGTCATCTCGGCTGTCAGAGCGGCGTCAATATAACAGCCTCCCACAATCCCAAGGAATACAACGGATACAAAGCCTACTGGGAGGACGGCGCACAGATAATCGCGCCACACGATGTCAACATAATCAGTCACGTCAACAGGATCAAAGCTGAAGACATCCGGTTTGCAGGCAACAAAGAACTTATCCACATCATAGGTCGCGACATTGACGAGCCATATCTGGCCGCCATCAAAGGACTGTCGCTGAGCCCTGACTGCATCAGAAAGCATTCCGATCTAAAGATCGTATACACACCCATACACGGTACAGGTGTAAACCTCATACCGGAGTCACTGGCCAACTACGGCTTCACCAACATCATCCATGTGCCGGAACAGGATATTACCAGCGGAGACTTCCCCACCGTCGAGTCTCCCAACCCCGAAAATCCGCCGGCAATGGCAATGGCAATCGCCAAAGCCAAAGAGACAGGTGCCGACCTGGTCATGGCATCCGATCCCGACGCAGACCGCATAGGATGCGTGATGCGCGACGCCAAAGGTGAATATGTGCTTATCAACGGCAACCAGATAGTTATGATCCTTCTCAACTATCTGATGACCCGCAACGCCGAGCTCGGCAAACTTTCAGGTAACGAATACATTGTCAAGACCATAGTAACTACCGAGACCATCAAAGCCATCGCCGATGCCAATAACATCAGGATGTTTGACTGCTACACCGGCTTCAAATGGATCGCCGCTGTCATACGCGACCACGAAAACACCGCCCGTTACCTTGGCGGCGGTGAGGAAAGCTACGGGTTCCTTGCCGAGACTTTCGCCCGCGACAAGGATGCAGTATCCGCAATCTCACTGATGGCCGAAGCAGCAGCCTGGGCCAAAGAAAAAGGGATGGATTTCATGGCCATGCTTCAGGACATATACATGAAATATGGTTTCTCACGTGAGAAAGGTATATCGGTCGTACGCACAGGGAAGAGCGGCGCCGAAGAGATCCAGAAGATGATGCGCGATTTCCGGGCCAATCCTCCCAGACAGCTTGGCGGCTCTCCCATCATAACCATAAAGGACTATGAGGCCCTGACAATCACCGATGTCACTTCCGGCAAGAGCGAGACTCTCGACATGCCGACTACATCCAACGTGTTGCAGTATTTCACCGAGGACGGAACCAAGGTGTCTGTACGTCCGTCGGGTACCGAACCAAAAATCAAATTCTACATCGAGGTCAAGGACAAACTCGCTTCGAAAGAGGACTATGACGCATGTATCGAACGTGCGGAATCAAAAATCAAAACCGTAATGTCCGATCTCAGCATCTGAAAATCAGCATCCTGACATATGATCAGAACCTGCGTCATACCATCAGAAGGTCATGACGCAGGTTTTATTATTTAGTGGTATCATAAGACATAAACGTCATAGATATAAACAGTAAACCAATAAATACATATAAAAATGTTCCGCAGGATTTTTCTTTCATTATTTCTGATCGCATCGCTGACATCGCTGGCCCAGGGACGCAAGACAGTATCTGTTCTCGGTGACTCATACTCGACATATGAAGGTTTTGTCGAGCCTGAGACCAATTGGGTGTGGTATTTTGCCAAACCTCGCGTCGAGACAACCGACGTAAACAACGTACAGCAGACATGGTGGCACCAGTTCATAAAAAACAACGGTTACAAACTTGAGAAAAACAATTCCTACTCAGGTTCGACGGTATGCAACACCGGTTATGACGGCGCCGACTACTCAGAGATTTCTTTCATCGCCAGAATGGACAACCTCGGCTGTCCTGACATGATAATAGTATTCGGAGGCACCAACGACTCGTGGGCCAATGTACCCTTAGGAGAAATCAAATATGCCGGATGGAATACCGAAGATCTTAAATCATTCCGCCCGGCACTCTGTCACATGATGTCATTTCTTAACGACAGGTATCCCAACACAGAGATAATATACCTCATCAACGACGGTCTCAAACCTGAGATAACCGGTTCGATAAAAGAAGTGTGCGATCATTTCTCCATTCAGTATCTTGAACTTATGGACATCGACAAAACCGCAGGGCACCCAAACATCAACGGCATGCGACAGATTGCCCGACAACTGACTGAAAAAATAAAATAACATACTGAACAACGTCCGAAAAGCTGTACGCTTATTACGGTTAATGATGTCATTAACCGTAATAAGCGTTTATAATTTCATAATCTTTTCAGCATTACGCTTTTTTTAATAAATTTGCATTGATTTAAAAAACACATTCATATTTCTTTTATGATCAACGAACTGATTTTTCTGAAATCCGAAGTCAATAGCGTGTGGACATCATTGTTTCTACCTACATTAATCATGCTCGGATCAATCCCCTTCTGGTTTGTCAGACCATTGCACAATCTGCTGTTTCGTGCCGTGGCATATCTGGCTGTCATAGGATTACCCTTATTAATACTGATTACAAGCTGTTGCTCCGACGACCCGCGAAGCCCGGGAATACTGGGAGGTATATTTCTGTTTATCACCATGATAGCCCTGAATGCCGCCCAAATGTTTCTTTACATACGCATCTTAAGGAACAGACGCTGTCCTAACTGCCATTCATTAAGAATGAAAACCATAAAAAAGAACACCGAGGAATACACAACAGTCAATACCACTGTCTACAAAGGCAATAACAGTAATAAACGATATTACCGCGATGTACGCGACACAACAACATTCACAACCTATACCAATTATTGTCCGGCATGCGATTCCTTAATTTCCTGGACCGAGGAATCAAACGACAGCGGCGTACACGATACCCGGCCCCAATAAACGGGACGGAGTTGATTCATCTGACTTTAATCCATACATAATGGTGATACTCTACGAAGACAATCATATTATTATCGTCAACAAAGCCCCCGGAGAGATCGTACAGGGCGACAAGACCGGCGATACACCGCTCAGTGAAATTGTAGCGGCCTACATTAAGGAAAAGTATGCCAGGCCGGGCAAAGTATTCATAGGTGTGGTTCATCGCCTTGACCGACCGGTAGGAGGCATTGTTGTCTTTACCAGGACATCCAAGGCGCTGACGCGACTTAACGAAATGTTCCGCAAAGGTGAAGTACATAAATCCTATTGGGCCATCTCACGCAACCGTCCGCCCAAGACTGAGGACACTCTGACCCACTATATCACGACAGTAGAGCGTACCAACAGATCGACCGCTCATAATACACCCCGTAAGGATGCCAAAGAAGCTCGGTTGCATTACCGGCATATAGCTTCGAGCGACCGCTATCATCTCATCGAGGTCAATCTGCTGACAGGACGCAAACACCAGATACGTGTACAGCTCGCCGCCATCGGGTGCCCGATAAAAGGAGATCTCAAATATGGCGACAAACGGAGCAACCCCGACGGCAGCATCTCTCTGCTTGCCCGCCACATAGAGTTTATACATCCCGTATCAAAGAAACCGATCTCGGTAACAGCCCCCGTTCCTGCCGACAATCTATGGCAAGCCTTTGCCCGACCGGAACGTGACGTGACATGTTGACATACACTCCGGTATCTGTTACCGCAGACATTTAAACAAATTAAAAAATAAACCCTTGAACCGGGTTAACAAATATGATAAATATGATGAATAAGGACGATTTGAGGATTGTTTTTTTAGGTACACCCGAATTTGCAGTCAATAGCCTTGATACCCTGGTGACCAACGGATTCAATATCGTCGGCGTCGTCACCATGCCTGACAAGCCTGCCGGTCGCGGCCATAAGCTCCTGCAGTCAGCCGTCAAGCAATATGCAATAGAACATGATCTGCACCTCATGCAACCCGTCAGCCTGAAGGACGAAATCTTTGTAAATGAACTGAGATCGCTCAATGCAGACCTATTCATCGTCATAGCATTCAGGATGTTACCGATGGTGGTATGGCAGATGCCGCGACTCGGCACATTTAATCTGCACGCGTCCCTGCTTCCCCGCTACCGCGGTGCCGCCCCCATCAACCGCGCTGTAATGAACGGAGACACCGAGACCGGCGTCACCACATTCATGCTCAGACATGAGATCGACACCGGAGATATTCTCGGTCAGGAACGTATAGAAATCGGACCTGACGAATGTGTAGGCAGCGTTCATGACCGGCTTATGCACATCGGAGCCCGACTCACACTGCAGACTGTCAACGATATAATAGCAGGCACATTGAAGCCTATACCTCAGGACGAACTTCTGCGAGGAGAAGAACCCACACCGGCTCCCAAAATCTTCAGAGAGGATTGCCGTATAGACTGGACCCGACCGGCACGGGAGGTTCATAACCACATACGCGGACTGTCTCCTTACCCTGCCGCCTGGACGATGATGAGTATCAGCGGCGGAGAACCGGCCATGACCAAGATACTGGAAACACGCATACATCCCGAGTATACCTCAGGTCAACCCGGCAGAGTAATTGTAACCGGCAATGAGATGATAGTGGAATGCGGGGACTGCGCGGTAACAATAGAACGACTCCAGCCGGCGGGCAAACGCCCCATGTGTACCGGAGAATATCTCCGCGGACAGTCGTCCAGCAACATTGTATTCGAATAAGAGTGTATTTTCAAGGTATTCACTTACAGAACAGCAAGGCTACGTGGTAGACTACAAAGGCTACGAGCCAGGCAAGCGTTGTGTTGTAAACCACCGAGAATATTCCGTAGCGCCACGACCCGCACTCACGCGCTATAGCTGTAATCGAGGCGATGCATGGACAATAAAGCAATATAAATACCATAAATGCAAGAGCACTGGCAGCATCAAAGTCTCCGGAAACCATAAGACGTGAACTGAGAGCCGCGTCATCAGCTTCCTCATCACCTGTATACAATACCCCGAGAGTCGACACCACGATCTCCTTTGCCGGCAATCCGGCGAGGGCGGCAATGGTCGTACGCCACTCGAATCCCAACGGCTCCATAGCCGGATTAAGGCACTTGCCTATCATCTCGAGATATGAGTCATGCTCCGGACAGGGCGACATCTCAATATCAGCCGACATTGCATCCATGCTGTTATCGGTATCATTCACCGATTCCATGACATTATTACCGGCTGCCGGTCCGTCTCCGACATCATGAAGCGGGAAATAATTCAAAGCCCATATCACTATACTGCCCACAAGGATTATTCCACCCATCTTCCTGAGATACTCCTTACCCTTGCCCCACATATGCCGCAATGTGGCTTTCATCGTAGGCATACGGTATGGCGGAAGTTCCATAACGAACGGTGTCTCGTCATTTCTGAACCAGAAACGTCGTAACAGTCTGGCCGTCACGATAGCCATCACAACACCAAGTATATACAGAAACAGAAACACCAATGCCGCATGCTCCGGAAAAAACATACCCACAAGTAAAACATAGATCGGCAGGCGGGCCGAACAGGACATGAACGGATTGATCAGCACCGTTATGATACGGCTCGAACGGCTCTCTATGGAACGGGATGCCATGATAGCCGGGACATTGCAGCCGAATCCCATCATAAGAGGTATGAATGACTTGCCGTGAAGGCCGATCTTATGCATGAGACGGTCCATTATAAATGCCGCCCGTGCCATATACCCCGAATCCTCCATAAATGATATGAAGAAATACAGTATCAGTATATTTGGAAGAAAGACAATAACGCCTCCCACTCCGCCTATGACTCCATCGGCCAGAAGATCCTTAAGCGGTCCGGGCGACATATGGTACGACACCTTGGAACTCAGCCATTCGACACCGCTCTCGATCCAGCTCTGAGGATACTGACCTATTTCAAAGGTGAACCAGAACATAAGAAGCATTATGGCGATGAATATCGGGAAACCGAAGAGCTTATTGGTCACAAATGTATCTATGATCTGTGTCGACGAGACCCGGTCTGACTCACTGCGGTCCATAGTCTCAGCCAGTGCTCCAGCAATGAAACCGTATTTCTCATTGGCAACAAGCGACGTGATGTCCTCATTATGTATCTGCTCAACGCGCGCCGCAAGTCGATCTCTCATAGCAATGATCCGGTCCGCCCCGTTCAGTTCCCGGACCAGCTGCTCTACCTCACCGTCCCGTTCGAGAAGTTTGATGGCAAGATAGCGCGGAGCAAAATGCAAAAGCTTGTTGTCATCCCGCTTGATCTCATTCTTGATGACACTGACAGCTTCCTCGACATCTGCACCGAGCGACACATGAACGTGACGCACCTGCTCGTTGATCCCCTCGTAAACCTCGATAATAGTATCGAACAGGCGATTTATTCCCTCTCCGGTACGGGCGGCGGTAGGCACAATAGGCACACCGATCATACGCCCCAGATTACCATAGTCGAGATGGTTTCCGGTTCGTCTCAGCTCGTCAAACATATTCAGAGCTATGACCATCGGATGATCCATATCGATGAGTTCGGTAGTAAGATACAGATTACGCTCGATATTGCTGGCATCCACAACATTGAGAATCACATCCGGATGTTCCTTGCCGAGGTACCGGCGTACGTACAGTTCCTCAGGCGAATAAGCTGAGAGTGAGTATGTTCCCGGAAGATCAATGAGATTGAAATGATAACCTCCATACTCGAACGACCCCATCTTTGCATCAACCGTCACACCGCTATAGTTACCCACATGCTCTGAAGCACCTGAGGCAATGTTGAAAATCGAAGTCTTTCCACAATTGGGGTTACCTATCAGAGCTACATTGATTGTGTGTGATGAGCCTCTGAAACCGGTTATATTGTCAGGATCAACATCCCCCTCGACAGTATGTCCCGACATACCCGATACCTCACGGCATTCATCTACAGGAACTACCTCTATATGTTCAGCCTCGCTGCGACGCAACGAAACTTCATATCCCATGAGGCTATACTTGACAGGATCCCGCAAAGGCGCAGACAGAATGGCTGTCACCTGACGGCCACGCACAAACCCCATCTCCATGACACGCTTGCGGAACGCACCGTGACCATGGATTTTAACTATAACGGCCTTATCGCCGGATTCCAGTTCAGACAATAACATTGACATTGATGTTTTTCAATCTGCAAAGTTCGCCATTTTCCGGAACTATACCAATACCCTGAATATAGTATATTGACGGCATGTGCAGACTGTCAGTATCCCGTCAGTCTGTCATATGACCCCGAATCACGACTTTATGTATAAAAGGCTCGGTATACGCATATGGTATATATGAGAGTCGCGATACAGGACGAGTAATGATAAACGAGGCATCACGGCCTATGGATATGGATCCCGTAACGTCTGACAGCTCCATGGCGGCGGCTCCGTTTATCGTAGTGGCCGCCAGTGACTCCATGGGTGTAAGCTTCATCTTTATACAGCCGAGCGCCATGACCATACGCATGTCTCCCGAAGGAGATGATCCGGGATTATAATCGCTGGCCAATGCCACCGTCAGCCCGGCATCGACAGCCCTGCGGGCCGGTGCATAAGGCATACCGAGAAAGAATGAGGCTCCTGGCAACATCGTAGCTATGGTCTCTGATCCACGCAATGCCTCTATCTCCTCGTCACCCATCCTCTCGAGATGATCTACCGAGACCGCATCATATGCCAATCCCACCTGTACTCCTCCCGAGCAATCAAGCTCGTTGGCATGAATCTTAGGTTTCATGCCATAGCGTGACGCAGCCTCGAGAATTCGGGAGGTCTCCTCAACAGTGAAAAAACCACGGTCACAGAACACGTCCACATATCCGGCCAGTCCCTCTGCGGCTACCGCAGGCAGCATTTCTGTTATCAGATAGTCGACATACTCTCCCTGCCGGCCACAATATGATGCCGGAACAGCATGAGCTCCGAGAAAAGTGCTGACCACACGGGCCGGGACAGCATCAGCAAGACGGGCCGCCACCCGAAGCATTTTGAGTTCAGACTCGGTCGAAAGTCCATACCCGCTTTTCACCTCCATAGCACCCGTTCCCTTTGACATCATGTCACGGGCCCTCCGCAATGCGGACTCCAGAAGACGGTCTTCGCTCTCGGCCGCCAGACGGTCGGCCGAGTTAAGTATTCCTCCGCCCCGACGGGCGATCTCCTCATAACTGAGACCCCGTATCTTGTCCTCGAACTCAAGTTCCCTGCTACCTGCATATATGATATGAGTATGAGAATCACAAAAAGCCGGTATAACCATGCCTCCTCCTGCGTCAATAAGTTCGTGCCCCTGAAGAGATGAGACATCAAGAGCTGACATCGGACCGAAACCGGCTATAGTACCGTCTGAATCTACGCATAGCCACGCGTCTGTCAGCGAAGTCATTGCCGTAGCCATGTCTCCGCCCGACAGACGCGTCACATTCTCAGGAAGTATCCCTTCGATCGTACCTATATTCAGTACATACATTTTTCAAGGAATTTTATAGATTTGTCAATCAGCGTGTACATCACAGTATCTGCATCTACAAAAGGTATTTCGGCCCGATAGTCAGCAAACAGCCTTTCAACTGCTGGCGACGAATGGGCCGGACGCCGGAACTCAAGAGCCTGGGCCGCATTCATAAGTTCTATGGCAAGCACACGACGCGTGTTTTCTACTACACGCAATAGCTTGGTGGCGGCATTGGCGCCCATCGATACATGATCTTCCTGACCCTGAGAGGAAGGAATGGAATCACAGCTCGCAGGCCAGCACAGCCCCTTGCTCTGGTTCACAACCGACGCTGCCGCATATTGTGGAATCATGAATCCGCTGTTAAGACCGGGACGTGCCACAAGGAACGAAGGAAGACCGCGCTGACCGCTGATAAGCTTATATATACGGCGCTCCGAAATACTCGACAACTCGGTCATAGCCACCGCCAGAAAGTCCATAGGCATGGCTATAGGCTCGCCATGGAAATTACCGGCCGATACTATGATATCATCATCAGGAAATATAGTGGGATTGTCTGTCGGACTGTTTATCTCATTCTCGAGAACATATGCGACATGATGTATCGTGTCGCGGACCGCACCATGAACCTGAGGAATACAACGAAATGAATAGCAGTCCTGTACATGCTCCTTGTGGCGCTCAATGAGCTGGCTTCCGGCAAGAAGCTGTCTCATGTGAGCGGCGACATCGATCTGTCCGCGATGATGACGCACTTCGTTGACCTGAGGTCCGAACGGTTCGATACGACCGTCAAAGGCATCAAGCGACATGGCCGCTATCTCGTCGGCCATCTCAGCAAGTCTGAGACACTGGAGCACCGCCCACACACCATGCGCACTCATGAACTGCGTGCCGTTCAGCAATGCGAGACCCTCTTTCGAACATAGTTCGACAGGACTCCAGCCATACTCCTTCAGGACTTCGGATGCGGGTCTGATTTTCCCCCTGTGCAACACCTCACCCAGCCCCAGAAGCGGGAGAGACAGATTTGCCAGCGGGGCAAGGTCGCCGGACGCGCCCAACGAACCCTGACTGTATACCACCGGCAGTATATCGTTATTATAGAAATCTATAAGACGCTCCACTGTCATCAGCTGTACACCCGAGTTTCCATATGAGAGCGACTGGATCTTAAGCAACAGCATCAGTCTCACAACCATAGGGGTCACCCGATCCCCCATACCGCAGGCATGCGACATCACGAGATTCTTCTGCAGTTGTGACAGATCGTTGCTGTTTATCGAAATGTTGCATAACGAGCCGAAACCTGTGTTGATACCATATACCGGTTCTGTAGTATCG